>JBAZZV010000007.1 GCA_041658645.1 Candidatus Margulisiibacteriota bacterium | reverse complement strand
CCAACAAAGAAGTGGCTCGCGTAGAATATTTATTAAACAGTCGGCCTCGTAAACGGTTTGCAGGACGGACCCCTTATGAGGTATTCTTTAAGGAGACAGGTGTTGCGTTACAATGTTGAATTCAGCAGTGTTGTGGTATACTAAATTCTCGGAAGGAGATCCAAATGCATTTCAACATTGATCATGTCCGCCAGGTTGACCCCGAGATAGCCCAGGCACTCGACAACGAGCTGGCCCGCCAGCAGAACAAGCTGGAGATGATCGCCTCCGAAAACTTCACCTCCCGCGCCGTGATGGAAGCGTGCGGTTCGGTCATGACCAATAAATACGCCGAGGGCTATCCCGGCAAGCGCTATTACGGCGGCTGTGAGTTCGTTGACATCTCCGAATCGCTGGCCATCGAACGGGCGAAAAAGCTTTTTGGCGCCGACCACGCTAATGTCCAGCCGCACTCCGGCTCCCAGGCTAATTTTGCCGCTTATGTCGCCTTCATCAAGCCGGGGGATACCGTCCTTGGCCTCGATCTTTCCCACGGCGGGCACTTGACTCACGGTTGCCCGGTCAATGTCTCCGGGATGTATTTTAAGTTCATCCCTTATGGGGTCAAACCGGATACGGAAACGATCGATTATGACCGTTTACGGGAACTGGCCAAAGAGAATAAACCCAAACTTATCGTCACCGGGGCGACCGCTTATCCCCGGACGATCGATTTCGCCAAGTTCCGCGCTATCTGTGACGAAGTAGGGGCCGTCCTGATGGTCGATATTGCCCATATCGCCGGCCTGGTTGCCGCCGGTTTGCATCCGTCACCGATCCCACTGGCCGAGGTGGTCACTTCGACGACCCACAAGACCTTGCGCGGGCCGCGCTCCGGACTTATTCTTTGTAAAGCAGCCTACGCCAAAGCGGTCGACAAGGCTGTTTTTCCGGGAACGCAGGGTGGACCGCTCGAACATGTCATCGCCGCTAAAGCGATCTGCTTCAAAGAAGCTATGACTCCGGAATTCAAAGCTTACCAGACGCAGATAGTTAAAAATGCCCAGGCCCTGGCCGAAGAATTGGTCAGGAACGGTTTGCGCCTGGTCACCGGCGGGACTGATACCCACCTGGTCCTCGTTGACCTGCGGCCGTTCCAGACGACCGGCAAGGTCGCCCAGGAAGTACTCGACCAGGTCGGCATCACCATCAACAAGAACACTATCCCCTTTGACCCGGAAAAACCGACCGTAACCTCGGGGATCAGGATCGGCACGCCGGCCTTGACGACCCGGGGGATGAAAGAGGCTGAAATGAAAAAGATCGCCGCCATGATCACTCGCGTGTTGAAGAACGTCGCGGACGAGAAAGTGAGAGGGGATGTCGCCGGGGAAGTCGCCAGCCTGGCTAAGCAGTTCCCGTTGTACGCTTAGACAATGATCGAGCTGATCAATGTTTCCAAGGCATTTCCCAGCGGCATCGACGCCCTGCACAATATTAACCTGACCATCGGCAAGGAGGAATTTGTCTTCCTGGTCGGTTCTTCCGGCGCCGGCAAGACGACCCTCCTCAAGATGCTCTACCGCGAAGAGCGGCCGACCAGCGGTAAAGTGGTCGTCGACCGGGTCAATGTTGCCGAGCTAGATTCGAACCAGGTCCCCTTCCTCCGGCGGAACATCGGCGTCGTTTTCCAGGACTTTAAACTTCTCCCCAGGCGGACCGTTTACGAGAATGTCGCTTTTGCCCTCCGGGTGACCGGCGCGCCGCGTTCCACCATCAGGCGCAAAGCGATGCAATCTCTGGAACTGGTCAACATGCTCCGGCGGGCCAACGCCTTTCCGGACGAGCTGTCGGGCGGCGAGAAACAGCGGGTCTGCATCGCCCGGGCGATCGTCAATAACCCGCCGATCCTCCTGGCTGACGAGCCGACCGGCAACCTCGACCCGACCACTTCCTGGGAAATTTTGCAGCTCCTCGACAAGATCAACAAGCGGAACACCACCGTGGTCATCGCTACCCACAACAAGAGCATCGTCGACGAGATGAAACGGCGAGTGGTCGAACTGGAAGGGGGGCGGCTGGTGCGCGATCAGCAGCTCGGATCATACAATGTTTAGCACTATCGAATTTTTTATCATCGAGGCTTTCCGCTCGTTTCGCCGGCAGGCGCTGATGAGCTCGGTCGCGATCGCGACCATTACCGTCTCTTTGACCATTTTCGGGCTCTTTCTCCTCCTCATTATTAACATGGGAAATATCGTCGGCTCTTTCTCTTCGCGCCTCGACCTGGTCGCTTACACCAATAAAGACCTCTCGCTGGAGGATGCGGCCGCGATCCAGGTCAAGATCGCCCGTCTAATCGGAGTGGAGAAGGTCGAGTTCACCTCGAAGACCGAGGCCTGGAACACGTTCAAGAGCGAATTCGGCAGCAAGCTGGCGCTGGGGGAGATCATTTACGAGAACCCTCTGCCGCATACTTTTGCCGTCCGGGTGCGCAATCCCGAGAGCCTGCCCGCTCTAGCCAAGGAAATATCCAATATGGAAGTGATCGACGAGGTCCGCTACAGCGGCAAGCTGATCGAACAGCTCCGTTCGCTGATCGGCGCGGTCCGCATCGCCGGCATCGCCCTGGTCGTCTTATTATCACTGGCCACTCTCCTTATCGTTGTTAATACGATCAGGCTGACGGTGATCGCCCGGGAAACGGACATTTATATAATGAAACTGGTCGGCGCGACCAACACTTTCGTCAAATGGCCTTTTATCATCGAAGGGATCATGATCGGCCTGATCGGCGGCGGGGCTTCGTTCCTCATCCTAAAATTCTCTTATGACTCGGCCGCGGTCAAGGTCGTCCAGGCCTTGCCCTTTCTTCCCATAGTCAACGACCCGTGGCTCCTCTTTTGCGTCTACGCCGCCATGGTCATTGGCGGCATGGGGTTGGGACTGCTCGGCGGCTACATTTCCGTCTCACGGGCGCTGAAAAACGAAACTTAAGAAGGGGGAAATCACATGTTGACCTGGTTTAGAAAAAAAATGAAGACGATCATGATCGTGGTGGCGATCTTGTTCGGTGCTTCGATGTTTTACGGCCTCGGTTACAGCGGCTTAAGCGGCGGCTCTGAAGGTGGCCCCGGCCAGGGAAGCCGGGTCATCGCCAAAGTTAACGGGCAGGAGATCGACCCGCTCCGTTTCCGCGAGATCATGAACCGGGTGGTGCAGGGCTTTGGCCAGGAGTTCACCCCGTCGGACCTCGCTTTTATCGAGAATATGGCGCTTGGCCAGACGATCGAGTTCACCCTGATGGCGAGCGAAGCTAGCCGCAAGGTCAAAGTTTCCGGCCGGGAGATAGATTCAGCCCTCGACGGTATCATGAAACAGCAGAAAGTCGCCTCCAAACGCCAGCTGGAGACCGCTCTCAAGCAGATGGGTCTGACCATGGGGCAATTCCGCGACCTGATCCAGGATGATCTCCTCATCCAAAAGCTCCAGGCCAAACTGCGCGAAGAGGTCAAGGTCACGCCCGATGACCTGCGCGAGGTCCGCGCCAGCCATATCCTCCTCTCGACCGAAGCGGCCGCGAAGACCATTCTGGCTAAACTTCAGGCGGGAGGCGACTTTGCCGCTTTAGCCAAAGAATATTCCCTGGACAAAGGTTCGGCGGCCAAAGGCGGGGACCTCGGTTATTTCGCCACCGGCAGCATGGTCAAACCTTTCGAACAGACCGCTTTTTTACTTAAACCAGGCCAGTTGAGCGGTTTGGTCAAGACCCCGTTCGGTTACCATATCATCTTGCTAGTTGATTCCCGTCTCCGCAAGTTTCCGGCCAATGGGCAGAGCATTGAGCAGATCGCCCTCCAGGAAAAGCAGGAGAAAACTTTCCGCAACTGGTACAGCGAAGTCACCGCCAAAGCCAAGGTAGAAGTGATCAGCCCCGAGTTCAAGGCGAACAACCTCCGCTTCAAGGGCCAGCTGGGTGAAGCGATCACCGAGTACAAGAAGGCGATCGCGGAGAACCCGGCGAGTCCGCTCCTTCACGTCTTTCTCGGCGACACTTTTATGACGATCGGCCAAAAGGCGCTGGCTATTTCGGAATACGAGTCGGCCGTCAGGCTGGAGGGCGGCAATCCCGACCTCTACCTGGTTCTCGGCAAAGCTTATGAAGCGACCGGACAGGGGGAGCTGGCCGCCAGCCAGTACAAGAAGGCTTCGCTCGTCGCCGGCGACACTAAAGCGGTCCACGAACGGCTCCTCAAGCTCTTCCAGAAATTAAAACGGCCCCGGGAAGTTGCTCTGGAACAGTCCGAACTAAAACGGATCGAGAAGAAGGAGAAGTTCGAAAAAGAGCTTAGGGGCGGGCAATAAGGTTCTCGCCGGCACCCAGCAGGCGCTTGACCTGCTCGTCGCTCCGGCCTTCGGCGTAGACGCGCAGCAGGGGTTCGGTCCCGGAAGCGCGGAAGAGTATCCAGCTCTCGTCGCTAAAATTGAACTTCAAGCCGTCCAGCGTCTCTACCCGGCTGATTGCCATCCCGGCAAATTCCTTGGGCTGGTTGGCGGTCAGGTCTAGAACGATTGCCTGGGCTTGGTCCGTGTGCAGGTCGGCCCGGTCATAGTAATAAAACCCTAGTTCGGTCATTATCCCGTCGAGGATCTCCCCGAGGGTCTTTTGCTCCTTAGCCATCAGTTCGAGCAGGTTTAACCCGGCGAGAACGCCGTCACGTTCGGGAATGAAACCCTTGATCCCCATGCCGCCGCTCTCTTCCCCGCCTAAAAGAATATCTTTGGCCATCATCATTTTGGCAATGTGTTTAAAGCCGATCGGGGTCACGGTCAGCGGCCGCCCGAACTTGGCGCAGACTTTATCGATCAGTTTGCTTAGATTGAAGGTTTTGACGACCTCGCCGGTCATTCCCTTGTTCTTCACCAGGTGCCAGAGGAGGAGGACAAAGACGTTATGCGTGTTAATGAAACGGCCGGTCGCGTCGATCGCCGCCAGGCGGTCGGCGTCGCCGTCCAGAATGATACAGGCGGTCAGCTTCTCCCGGTTAGCCAGGGCCGACTCCCGGACAAAAGAGAACGATTCCTCCAGGTTGACCGGGAGCGGTTCAGGATTGATCCCGCCAAAAAGCGGATCGCGGACGTTCCTGATCTCGGTGACGTTTAAGCCCAGCTTGGCAAAATAACCGGTCCCGCTGCCAAACATCGGATCGATCACGATATTAAGGTTGGCCCCTTTGATCGCCGCCAGGTCGACCAGGGAAGAGATCTTGGCCAGGTAAGCGGGATCGGGATCGAATATTTTGAAAGCGGCTTCCGAGGGGATGATCGAAAGCTTGTCCGAGATATTTTTCTCGACCCCCCGGGTCGTTTCCGGGAAAGCCGAACCGCCAAACCCTTCCTTGATCTTGAACCCGTTCCATTCCGGGGGGTTGTGAGAGGCGGTGATCATTATCCCGGCGCCATAACCGCCTTGTTTGACGGCGTAAGAGAGCACGGGTGAGGGGACAGAGTGCGCGGTCAGGACGGTCCGGAGACCGGCCCCGGCGCAGATCCCGGCCGCGATCCGGGCGAACTCTTCCGACTGGAAACGGTTATCGTAACCGATCGCTATCCCTTTGGCCGCCAAGCCCTCGTCTTGCAGATATTTGACCAGCGCCTGGGCGACCAGCCGGACGTTGCCAAAAGTAAATTCTTCGGCGATCTTGGCCCGCCAACCGTCCGTGCCGAATTTTATCATTCGACCGTCTCCTCCGGCTCTGTTCCTGGCTCCGTCTCTTCCACTGTTATCGACTCTTCGCTGACCACCTCTTCTTTTTTCGGTACGACCAGTAAATAGTCGGCCGCGGTCAAACCTTCCGGCGGCGGGAAAGAGACGACCGGCACGCCGGCCAGGACGATCTGGTTGTACGCTTTCCAGATACGGGGACAGATCTGGACCTCGGCAATGCCGCGCATCGGCGCGTTGTTGTCGTTACCGACCCAGACCCCGGTCACCAGCTGCGGGACAAAACCGACGAACCAGGCGTCTTTGAAATCCTGGGAGGTCCCGGTCTTGGCGGCGGCCGGCCGGTCGATCTGGCCGCGGAAACCGGTACCGCGGGAGAGGACGCCGCGCATCAGGTCGATCATGATGGCGACCACGTTCTCGTCGAGCACCCGGCGCTCGATGATCTTGTTGGCGTAAAGCTGGACCCCGTCGCGGCTCTCGATCTTAATAATGGAAGCCGGCTCGACCCGCAGCCCAAGATTGGCCAGGACGCCAAAGGCCGAGGTCATCTCCAAAAGTGAAACTTCGGATGCGCCCAGGGCCAGGGACAAGGCCGGTTCGAGCCGGCTGGCGATCCCCATCTTATGAGCGACATCGATCGCGCTCTGGATGCCGACCCGCTCCAGCAGTTTGATCGACGGGATATTGAGCGATCGCTCCAGGGCGTAACGCATCGTTACCGCCCCGTTAAACTTGCCGTCAAAATTCTTCGGCGCCCAGGTCCCGAAAGGGTTCCAGCGGTTCGGCCAGACCCGGAAGGTGGTCGGCACGTCCATGATGACCTCACCCGGCATGATCCCTTGCTCGATCGCCGCGGTGTAGATGAAAGGCTTGAAAGAGGAACCCGGCTGGCGCTTGGCCTGGACCGCCCGGTTGAACTTGCTGTCAAAATAGCTCACGCCGCCGACCATCGCCTGGATATAGCCGGTCCGGGGATCGAGGGAGACGAGCGCCGCCTGGGAGATGTTATAGCTCTTGCCTTCCCCGGAAACGAACTTGGTCACGACCGCTTCGGCCGCCGCCTGCATTTTCGTGTCCAGGGTGGTGTAGACCTTGAGCCCGCCGTGATAAACCAGCTCTTCGCCGTATTTCTCGGTCAATTGCTGCAGGACATAACTGATGAAGTAGGGGGCGGTCTCGCCCAGCGCTTTCAGGTTCTTGGGGGAAAATTCCAGCACTTCGATCGCCGCCAGCTTGCCGTCGCGCTCATTGACAAAACCGTGCTCCAGCATTTTATTGATCACGACGATCTGGCGCAGTTTCGACCCCTTAAAATTACGGTAAGGAGAATAGAGTTCCGGCCCGCGGATCAGGCCGGCGATCATGGCCGATTCGGCCAGGTCGAGATCGGCCGCGGTCCGGCCGAAATAGAGATTGGCCGCCGACTCGATCCCGTAAGCGTTATGCCCGAGATAGACCTGGTTCAGGTACATCTCGAGGATCTCTTCCTTGGTGTAACGCCGCTCGATCTGCAGGGCAATGAGCGCCTCGGCCAGCTTACGCGCGTAGGTCTTCCGCTTGTTCAGAAAAAGGTTGCGCGCCAACTGCTGGGTGATGGTGCTCCCCCCTTCGATGATCCGGCCATAGGCCAGATTCTTGATCGTCGCCCGGAGGATGCCGTAGAAATCGAGGCCGTGGTGGCTATAGAAGTTGGGATCTTCGGTGGCGATGACCGCTTGCTGGAAGTAGGGGGAGATCTTGGAGAGCGGCACCACCTGCCGGTTCTCTTCCTGGTGGAAACGGGCCAGCACTTTGCTGTCAGAGGAGAAAAGGATGGTACTTTCGCTCGGGACGTAACTGCTCAACTGGTCGATATCGGGCAGCTGGGTCAGGATCTGGAGCGCCAGGCCGGCGACCGCCGCGACCACGACCAGGGCGAGCACCAGGAAGAGTTTATCCAGCTTGAGGCGTTTTTTTCTCATCCGCAGGCATTATATCACCTTCCCTCTGACTTGATAATATGTTAAACTAAAAGTCGAGGAGGTGGATCATGGCGACAAAAATATTAGTTATCCACGGGCCGAACCTCGCCCTGCTGGGTGAGCGGGAAGTCTCGATCTACGGTAAATTCACTTTGGACGAGATCAACGCCAAGTTGACCGCTCTAGCCAAGACAGCGGGGGTGGAACTCGAGATCGTCCAGCTGGACAGCGAAGGGGAGATCGTCGAAAAGATCGGCCAGGCGAGGAAGACTTGCCAGGCGCTGGTCATCAACCCGGCTGGTTATACTCATTATAGTGTGGCGATCCGTGACGCGATCGCGGCGGTCGAAATCCCTACGGTCGAGGTCCATCTCTCCAACATCTACGCGCGGGAAGAGTTCCGCCATAAATCGGTCATCGCCCCGGTCGCGGCCGGACAGATCTCCGGTTTCGGCATCAATAGCTACCTGCTCGGGCTGCAAGCCGCTATCGGTCTCATCAAGAAATGAACCCGGCCCAGAAAAAAGCCGTTGAGATAGCCTGCCGGGTGATGGATTCCCTGCGGATCAAGGCCGGACAAACGGAAAAAGAACTGGCTAATTGGATCAAGCATGAGCTGGCTACTTTTAACGCGGTCCCTTCCTTTGCGATCATCGTCGGCGCCGGCCAACGGTCCATTGACCCGCATGCCCGGCCCGGTAACCACCGCCTAAGGAAAGGCGAACAAGTGGTGATCGACTTAGGCGCAAGATACAAAGGCCAGTGTTCTGACCTCACCAGGACTTTTTTTGTCGGTCAGCCGACCAAGAAATTCCTCGCCCTGTATGACCTCGTCAAGACCGCGCAAGCGAAAGCTATCCGGACGGTCAAAGACGGCGTCTTATGCCGCGAAGTTGATATCACCGCGCGGGAGCACATTAAACGTTATTGCTTTAAAACGTGCCATATCTCTGAAAAGAAGTGTCCCGGCGACTGCTTTATTCACACGACCGGGCATGGGGTGGGGGTTAAGATCCATCAGCACCCCCGGATCTCGATGAAGAGCCGGAAAAAGCTGAAGGCCGGCATGGTCATTACCATTGAACCGGGCATTTATATCAAGGGGTGGGGTGGGATCCGGATCGAAGACATGGTCCTGGTGACGAAAAAAGGTTGTAAGCTACTCACATGAAGAACATCGCTCTCATTACCGCCGGCGGCAGCGGGCAACGGATGGGCCGGCCCAAGCCCCGACACCTTCGTCGTCGGGGCAAGCAGTTCCTTAAGCTGAACGGGCGGCCGATGCTTGCCTGGACCCTGGCCGCTTGCCAAAAATGCCCGGACATCGACGGCATCATCCTGGTCGTTTCGCCGGACCAGATCAAACTAGCCAAACGACTTGATCAGAAAAAGGTCATCGCCATCGTCGCCGGCGGCCGGGAACGTCCCGACTCCGTCCGGCACGGGCTGGACTGGCTGCCTGACTCGGCGGAGATCGTCGCTATCCATGACGGCGCCCGGCCAGCCATTACTCCGGCACTGCTCACCGCCTCGATCAAGGGCGCCAGGAAGCATGGGGCAGTTGTGGTCGGCGTCCCAGTCAAGGATACTATAAAACGCGTTACGCGTTACGAATTACGCGTTACGAAAACAGTTGACCGTAGCGATCTCTGGCAAGCCCAAACGCCGCAGGCGTTCCAGGTCAAGATAATCAAAAAAGCTTACGCCAAACCGGCCGGCCGCGCGACCGATGACGCGATGCTGGTTGAAAAATCGGGAATAAAGGTTAAAATGGTCATGGGGTCGTACGAGAACCTCAAGGTGACTACCCCCGAAGATCTTAAGATCATGTCCGCCATTCTAGCGGGAAGGAGCAAATAACTTGCACTATCTTATCGATATAATCAGGGCGCTGCTTAACAACTTCACTTTCGTCGCCGTGGTCATCTCCTGGTTCCTGGCCCAGTCGATCAAAGTGGTCCTCTACTGGATCTCCGAGAAAAAGTTCAACCTCTGGCACTTTTTTGAGGCCGGCGGCATGCCCTCGGCCCACTCGGCGTCGGTCACCGCCTTGACCCTCGGCATTGCCCTGACCCAGGGCTGGAACTCTCCCTTGTTCACGATCTCGCTGGTCTTTGCCCTCATTGTCATGTACGATGCGACCGGCGTCCGCCGGGCCGCCGGCAAGCAGGCGGAAATGCTCAATAAGATCGTCGATGACATCTACGCCAACGGCAAGGTCCGCCTGGAGAAATTAAAGGAGATACTGGGGCACGACCCGATAGAAGTTGTGGCCGGGGCGACCCTGGCCCTGGTCATCACGCTCCTCACTTACTATGTCTACTTTGATCGATAAGATAAAACTGCCGGAAACACTGCGCGAACTCTCGGCTAAACAGCTGGAACAGATCGCCGGCGAGATCAGGCAAAAGATCATTAGCGTGACCGCGGTCACCGGCGGCCACGTCGCGTCCAGCCTGGGTGCGGTCGAACTCGCCGTCTCTCTTCACGCCGCGTTCGAAAGCCCCAAAGACAAGATCATCTGGGATGTCGGCCACCAGGCCTATGCCCATAAGATCTTGACCGGCCGCCTGGAACGATTTGACACCCTGCGCCAGGCCGGCGGGATCTCCGGTTTCCCCAACGCCGCGGAAAGCGCTCATGATCCCTTTACGGCCGGCCACGCTTCAACTTCGATCTCCCAGGCGCTTGGGCTGGTCAAGGCGCGCGACTTGAGCGGCGCGAAATATAACGTTGTGGCGGTGATCGGCGACGGCTCGATGTCGGGAGGGCTGGCCTGGGAAGGGGTCAATAACGTTGACGGCCTGAAAAGTAATCTGATAATAATCCTGAACGACAACGAGATGTCGATCTCGCGCAATGTCGGCTCGCTCTCCAACTATCTGACCCAGGTCTCGACCAGCGGCGCTTACGTCGAGTTGCGCAACCGGATCGAGAAGCTGGTCACCAAGGTGCCGCGGGTCGGGGTCCCTCTTTTCGCGGCGGCCAAGAAATTAAAAGACCGGACCAAGCATATCGTCGTCAGTTTCAAGGTCGACGTCATGTTTGAAGAGCTCGGTTTCAAGTATTTCGGCCCGATCGACGGCCATAATATCCCGCTGATCATGAGCACGCTGCAGCACGCCCGTGAGATCCAGGGGCCGGTGCTGATCCATGTCCTAACGAAAAAGGGGAAGGGCTATCCGCCGGCCGAAAAGGACCCGACCCGTTTCCACGGCACCGGTCCTTTTAACATTGAGAGCGGCAAACCGCTGAACGGCAACGGGAGCAAGAGCTATACCCAGGTTTTCGGCCAGACCCTGGTCAAACTGGCCGAGCGCGAGCCCGCGATAGTCGGCGTGACCGCCGCCATGCTTGACGGGACCGGGATGGAGGAGTTCGCCCGTAAATTCCCTAAACGGTTCTTTGATGTCGGTATCGCCGAAGAACACGCGGTGACCTTTGCCGGGGCGCTGGCTAAAGGGGGTTATCGGCCGGTCGTGGCTATTTATTCGACCTTCCTGCAGCGGGCTTACGATGAGATCATCCATGACGTCTGCCTGCAAAATATGCCGGTCGTTTTCGCGATCGATCGGGCGGGGATCGTCGGCGAAGACGGGGCAACGCATAACGGCATTTTTGATCTGGCTTTCCTGCGCTGTCTGCCGAACATGGTCGTCCTGGCGCCCAGTGACGATTCCGAACTCGAAAAAATGCTCGCGTTCGCCGTCAGACATGACGGCCCGATAGCTATACGTTACCCAAGAGGCGAGGCAAAAAGGGTCGAGGCAAAATCATCACTCGCAATAGAGTTGGGCAAGGCCGAGGTGGTATTCGGCTCTCCGCATTCCGAGATCTGCATTATCGCTCTTGGCTCAATGGTCGCTCCGTCAATCGAAGCCGCCAAACAGTTAGGCAACGCCAGAGTGATCAACGCCCGGTTCGTTAAGCCTTTGGACAAGGAATTGATCGTCAAAGAAGCTAAGGCTGCCAAACTTATCGTTACGGTCGAAGAGGGAGTTCTTGAGGGCGGTTTTGGTTCCGCGGTCATAGAACTGCTGGCCGAGGCCGGTGTTACCACCCCGGTGCGCAGGTTGGGCTTGCCGTCAAAATTCATCGAACACGGCCAGCGAGACGAGATCCTGGACAGCTACGGCTTATCCCCCCAAAAGATAGCTCAGACGATCAAAAACCATTTTTAGAGTCAAATAACTGAAATCGCGATCATTTTCTTACGAAGATAAACCAATGAAAGCACTGCCTAATTATAGAACAACTATGCGTCCTGATTATTTAAGCCATCCCGGGATCTGCCGGATAGGGGGAGGAGGCGGGGAAAGAAGCGTATCCGACATATTAAGCTCGCGCCTGGGCGCCATTTTAGAACAGTTAAAGCCACAATTTGGTTTTCATGATCCACAGCATAAGGAAAGGCTGATCGCCGAAGCGGCCGGGATCGTGCTCAACACCGGGTTGCTTGAAGAAGCGACCACTACCGATTGCTTTGTCTTGGCCGTCCGGGTCGCCGATCATTCCTTTAAAAACGCCGACGACCAAACCGCCGCGCAGATCTTCGGCCGGATAAGGCAATTTATTGACAATCTGCTGACGCCGGGTTTACGGGATGAGGTCAGGGAGCGGATGGCCAATGTCTGCTTGGGTTCATACAAAATAAATGAAGCCGCCTCGATCGTCCGCGGCTATGAAAGAAAAGATAAACTGCCCGCCAATCTGGCGATCGCGGATGCTTTTTTAAAATCAGGTGAAACGGAAAAGGCGACAAAAACCCTGTCAGTCAATTGCGTCCAGATCGCCAAGGCCAGCCCGAATCTGATGGTCCGCACGGGCCAATTGGTCGCGATCGCGAAAAAATTGATCGACCACGAAAATACGGCCGCGGCGCAAGACGTGCTGATCATGGCGGCCGCTGATCTCGACAACAACAACCTTGCCCACTTTAAAACGCTGGAGAAGATCGGCCTGATGCTGCTCGACCTTGAGCGGGGAATCAAGGCCCTGGACCTGCTTTCCCGGGGAAAGCTCAGCAACTATTATCTCCGCAACTTTTCTTCGTCTGCTTCGCGCCTTGACCTGATCAACAAGAGCTTGGCAGCGATCGAGAACCAGTTCCCCGAGTTCGTCGCGCGCTGGCGGCAAAACCATTCTCACAGTTGCCCACCTCCCGCTAAATAAGTTATAATCAACTTATGCAGTCCGATATCGAGATCGCCCAAAAAGCTAAACTCAAGCTGATCGTCGAGGTCGCCAAACACGCCGGCCTTGACTTGAATGACGTAGAACTTCACGGTTGTTACAAAGCAAAGATACATCTTAAAGCCTTAAAGCGCTTTAATAAGAAAAAAGACGGCAAATTGATCCTCGTTACCGCGATGACGCCGACCCCGCGGGGGGAAGGGAAAACCACCACGACCATCGGACTGGCCCAGGCCTTAAATAATTTGGGGAAGAGCGCTTTTGTCTGCATCAGGGAACCTTCGCTGGGGCCAGTAATGGGGATGAAGGGTGGGGCGGCCGGCGGCGGATATTCCCAGGTCCTGCCGATGGAAGACATCAATCTTCACTTAACTTCCGACATGCATATGGTCACCTCTGCCCACAATCTGTTGTCGGCCATGCTTTATAACCATATCTACCAGGGTAATGAATTAGGAATAGATGAGCACCGGATAGTTTGGAAAAGGACGATGGACATGAACGACCGGGCGCTCCGCGGGATGTTCGATATCACCGCTTCTTCCGAAGTGATGGCGATCCTTTGTCTTTCCGAAAGCGTAACCGATATGAAAGAACGGCTGGGGCGGATCATCGTGGCTTATGATAAAACAGGGAAGCCGGTCACTGCCGCCAACCTCAAAGCGAATGGGGCGATGGCACTCCTGTTATGGGACGCGCTCAAGCCGACCCTGGTCCAGACCTTTGAAGGAGGCCCGGCTTTTATCCACGGCGGGCCGTTTGCCAACATCGCGCACGGTTGTAACTCGATCGTCGCTACCCGGCTCGCTTTAAAGCTGGCCGATTACGTGGTCACCGAGGCCGGGTTTGCCTCCGAGCTAGGCGCGGAGAAGTTCTTTGACATCAAATGCCGGGTAGCGGGCTTCTCGCCGTCAGCCGCGGTCCTGGTGGTGACTAAACAGGCGATCGAACGCCATGGCTATGAGAACGTCAAAAAACATCTTGAGAATATTCGCCATTATGGTTTGCCGGCGGTTATCGCTATCAATAGGAAAGAGAACGATACGGCTGATGAGTTGGCTGTTATTAAAAGTGAATGCTCCAAGCTCGGCGTTCCTGTGGTTGTCTCTGATGTTTGGGCCAAAGGCGGGAGCGGGGGGAAGGAGCTGGCGAAAGCGGTGATCGCAGCGGCTGATAACAAGTCAGACTTTAAGCTGCTTTATTCGTTGAAAGATCCAATTAAGGAGAAGATCAATAAGATCGCCACTGAAATCTACGGGGCGGAGGGGGTTGAGTGGACAGAGCAGGCGGAGGCAGACATTAAGTTCTTGAATGAACAGAAGTTAGCCGATCTGCCAGTCTGTATCGCCAAGACCCAGTATTCTTTAAGTGATAACCCGAAAGTTTACGGCCGGCCAGCCGGCTTCAAGATCACTATCCGTGAGCTGAAACCGTCCGCTGGCGCCGGATTTATCGTTGCCTATGCCGGTGATATCATGACGATGCCGGGCTTGCCAAAACACCCAGCGGCAGAAAACATGGATATTACCGAAGACGGTAAGATCGTCGGATTGTTTTAAAACCCCTGAAATTTCCTTCTAATTTTATTGACAATTAATTGAGCGGCTCTCATCCAAATATAATAATATGGTCACAATAACTTCTACCTATCGGCGGCCGGCTGTCATAATGAAAGCGGGCAATAATTATGTGTATGAAAAGACACTTCGTGCTCTGCTGCAGAAGATTGAAACAGGAAAATACCAGCCGGAGCTTGATAGGGAAGAGGCCGATTTTCATCTCAAAGAAGAGGTGTTGAAAATTAAATGCAGTGAGGCCCTGAAAATTCAATGCGGCAATGTCGGATTGCAATATAAATCACCTGAAGATCCGGAAGCTTGGCAAGTACTGATTGAAAGATTGTTCAATGGCGTCAATCTTAGCCGGGTGGTCGTGGAAGGAAAAAATTCCGATAATCAAAGATTTCCAGTTAAAGACAGGCAAAATCATGTTGAAGTCCTAAATAGCACCTTGCATAAACTTAGCGTAATCGAAGACTGGTTCTATCATAATCCTGAAGTCCTCCGTCAGATCGTAGCGAATTTTTGACCCCTGGGGTATAATTAAGATATTCAATGATCAACCAGAAAAAGATCGAAAAAGCCGTAAAAGATATATTGATCGCGATCGGCGAGGATTTAAACCGCGAGGGCTTGAAGGAAACGCCCAAACGCGTCGCCGAGATGTATGCCGACCTGTTCTCCGGCCTGCATAAAGATCCATCCAAAGAACTGACGACTTTCAAGCAGGGCGAGCATGAGGAAATGGTCATTGTTAAAGACATTCCTTTCTATTCCATCTGCGAGCATCATCTTGTTCCTTTTGTCGGCAAGGCCCACGTCGCCTATATCCCGAGATCGGGCAGGGTAACGGGACTGTCCAAGCTGGTCAGGGTAGTTGAGGGCTATGCGAAAAGGCCGCAGGTGCAGGAACGTTTAACTTCCGAAGTCGCCGATACGATCATGGAAAAGCTGGCGCCTCATGGCGTTTTGGTCGTGATCGAGGCCGAGCACCTGTGTATGTCAATGCGGGGAGTTAAAAAACCCGGGACTACCGCGGTCACTTCGGCCGTCAGGGGGGTCTTCAGGAAAGACGCCAAGGTCCGCTCCGAAGCCCTGGCCTTGATCAAACCTTAGTGATAAATCGCGTCTTAATCGCTTTCTGGCCAATAATTATCTGTTTTTACCTTACCGGCTGCGCCGAACATTCGATCTCCAGCAATAAAAATCCAACCGTCAAGAACGCCGTCACCATCACGATCGATCTTTGCCCGTCCAGCAAACCTTACGAAGCCAAACTGTTCAAGGCCCTGGAAGGGTTGGGACAAAGGGCCGGCCAACCTCTGCCGGTGACGATCTTTGTCTCCGGCCGCTGGATCGAGCGGCATCAGGACGAGCTCAAAGTGCTTAAAAAGATGTACCTGAACATTACCTGGGGGAACCATTCGTATTCTCACCCGGTCGCGGACGACTTTCTGAACAACCCGAAAGTAAATTTCCGGCGGGAAATGCTGAAGAATATCACCGCCATGGAAAAGTTCAGCCTTCAACCCTCCCGCTACTTCCGCTTTCCCGGCCTCCGGCATAACCGGCAGCGCCTGGAACAACTCGCCGCGCTCGGTTATATTTCCGTTGATTCCAATGCCTGGCTGGGGAAGATACACTGGTGGCACCGCTTCGTTGGCGGCAGGATCAAGGCTGGTTCAATTATCCTTATTCATGGCAACGGCAATGAACGGGCGGGGGTGGTCGACGAATTTATCGCCTGGCTAAAGCGGAACAAAAAGTACCGGATCGTCCCCTTGAGCGATTTTATCCCGGTAGTTTCCTCGTCAGGAACGCCCGAAGCAGTTCGGCCGTAGACTGATTCAAGCCGGCAGTGTTGCTCTTCCCGGTAATCAGATCGCAGCCTTTTTATTGAAATTTCCGTCTAATCATGCCGACAAATCTTCATGACTTATCCATCTATCAGCATTAGGGCTTTAGCCTGGGCAAAAAGGACGGCGCCGATGCCTCTGCAGAAAGTCTCCGGTGGCCTTACCAACGCAGCTGGCAGTTTAATTCAAAGGACAGTAAAACCAAGCTATGAGATAGGCGGATATAGAAAACTATCTCATCTCTATAATCAACAATTAATGGCGTTGACTGCCGATTCAGCCGGAACAACAAGACAAGCCAAAGAAACCGTGGACCTTATTGTGATCCCGGAAAGTCCCTACATTCATTTCGGCAGAGAGTTTGGGAAAGATGAACTATTGGCTCTGGGAGTCGGAGCCGGGGCAACGGCGTTGGCCAATATTTTATTGGACTGGCTTTATGACGGTCATTGTCCGTTGCATATCAAAGCGCCGATACTGGCGGTCGTTCAACCGGTCGTGGAAAAACCGATGCTGGTCTTCCGGCATATAAAAAACGCTTATGATAATGCCGAGCCGGCCGGTAAACATGATTTGAGCTGGCTCCTTGGGATAGCGAAAAAAGGTTTAAAGGACGGCTGGCCGACGCTAAAGGCCGACATCATTTACCATGATTCCAACCAGGCGATTAACATGGGGATATTAACTTGTTTATTCGATCCCCAGACCAGCTGGTTAAAAGCCGCTATTTTACAAGCAGTTTCATTTACAACGGCATTCCTGGAAGCGGTCTTTCTTGAAGTCAAAAGTGTTACTCTTAAACACGTCCTTTACAGCCGGAAATTACATAAGATAGGGTTCGAATCGGAACGATATTATGAATTAAGGTACATGATCGTCCCGGACCGGCCGGCCAACGATCCAACGGCGGTCTTGCAAAATATCGCCGATAAATTCGGCCTAACGAGGTTTGATGTTGGCATTCGGTATCATGACAAATATGTCCGGGAAGCCACCCTGGCAGGATTTAATGATTGGGGCGCTTCAACTCGCTTCAGAGACCGGCCGACGGAAAACGGGAAGGGCTTTATGCGCAGTGTCCAGGTTGTTTTTACCAAGCCATTTGAATTGGCGCGCGAAAAAAGGGGGGCCTATAATTGTTTTCCGGTGGAAAAATGGAAACATTATTATTTGTTTCCTGATAATAGAATGTACTGGCAGGCGGCTGAAATCCCTGAACAAAGAGTAGGAAGGGTCATCAAGCGTATTGAGGGGAAAGGCGATTATCATGAAGTTAAATTCTGGCGTTGCGGAGCCAGCGATCCAAAGGGCCTTTTGGTAACGATCGATATCCCTGACAGGTCAGGAAAAGAAGACACGGCCAGCCCCTATTTAATTGAAGTAAAAGTCCGGAAAAATTTAAAGTTATTGGTCGCCTTTAACAACTTTCTTTTAAGAGAATATCCGGCCGATCCAATCACCAAAAGCAAGTTCGAACTTACCACCGGTAAGCTTATTTGATCTTAGCCGGGGAGCTTCTCCGTCAGGAAAGATTTTAATAAAATCGCCGTCGAATCGTTAAGCCCGTCAATATCGATCGTTTTTGTCGCGTGATATTTCAATATCCTGTTCCGCTGCTCAACTCCCAGTTTCTTTCCCAATTCAACTCCGAACTGGTCGAAGCTATTGATACCCCAGATGAAGCCTTTGGCTGCCGCGCGATGCTCCGTCCAGGCTAGAAGTAAGCCGGCAGTGAACGGGGTAAGTTCTTTAAGCAGAAGAGAACTTGACGGCCGGTTCCCGCTGAAGTTCTTTGGCAAATAATCATCTTGCTTGCCGAATGCCAGAGCGTCCGGCTGGGCAAAGAAGTTGGTCATCAATTCTTCATGATGGGTGACCGAAGTGGGTGACGATTCGCCAAGCTGGTACTGCGGTTTAATAAAGCCGATAAAATCGCAGGGAACGATCTGCGTTCCCTGATGAATTAATTGATAAAAAGAATGTTGGCCGTTCGTCCCCGGTTCGCCAAAAACGACCTCGCCCGTATCAAACGATAAAGATTTGCCATCCAGATCGACCGACTTGCCGTTGCTCTCCATCTCGACCTGCTGGGTATGCGCCGGCAGTTTGCCCAAGCTTTGGGAATAGGGGAGGAGCGCCCGGGTCTTGACCCCCAGGAAGTTGATGTTCCAGATATCGAGCAGGGCCGAGAGGACCGGGATATTCTCTTCAAAGGGGGCATGCAAAAAGTGCGTGTCCAGCCAGTTAGCCCCTTTAAGTATTTGTTCGAAATTATCGTAACCGAGATAGAGTGAAAGGGGCACCGCGCCGACGGCCGAAGTCGCGCTAAAGCGGCCGCCAACCCAGTCCCAAAAACCGAACATATTCTCCGGGTCGATCCCAAAGGCCTCAACTTTATCTTTGGCTGTCGAAACCGCGACAAAATGTTTTTTAATAACGTCGGGTGAAGAACCGAGTGACGATTGCAGCCATTGCTTGGCGGTTTCGGCGTTCTTCATTGTTTCGGCGGTGGTAAATGTTTTGGAAATCACCACCACCAGCGTATCTTCAGGGTCAAGACCGGCTGTTTTCCGGGCAAAATCGGTCCCATCAACATTGGCAATGAAGACCAGTTTTTTCCCTTTGATCGCATAGGGGGCGCAAGCTTCCGCCAGGTACTCCGGTCCGAGATATGATCCGCCGATGCCGATGGCAACGATATTATTTAACTTATTTTGCGCGGCGAATTTCTTGATCTTGGCCAGGACTTCTTTGACTTCCGGATGATGGTCCGGATCCCGCAAGGCGACATGAAGAACCTGGCGTCCCTCGGTCACGTTGACCTTTCCGCCGTTGAACATGTCCTTGATCTTCGCTCGCAAGCCGGTCTCTTCGGCTAAACGAAGCAGCAGGCCGATCACGGTTTCATCGACTAACTGGCGAGAATAGTCAAAATAGAGATGCTCGGTCCTAACCGCGCGTCTTATAAATGAGGTCTTGAGGTCAGGCTTATATGACTTTTGATAATTCTTGAGCTCGAGAAAACTTTGAACCAGATTGAAGTGCTGATTATCCGCCATAGTTTTAAATTATAGCAGATTTAGACCCCCATCAGCATCGGATAAACCTGATCGTGGATTGTCTGCCAGTGCTCTTCGCCCTGGTAGCTTTCGATGTAAAGCTTACCCTTCAGTTCGGTACCGGAAGCGCGGGCCGCGAACCAGGAGCCGTCATCTAAAATCACTTTCGTGCCGCCGATAGCGGCACCGTTGCCGGGAGCGGTAGTCAGTATCTGAACGATCCGGCGGCCGGCAATCTCGGCTCCGACACTCAACCTGTTAGCCAGAGTTTTGACATTCTTTCTGAACGCGGTAACATTTTCCGTATTCAAAGTAATGTCGGCTCTCTTGTAGAACGGGTCACCGTAGCGCGGCACCAGGATTTCTCTGTAAATTTGCGAAGGCGTTTTCCCTATTCTGGCCACGATCTCGGCCGAAAGAAGCGCCAGGGCAAATCCGTCTTTATCGGTCGTCCAGGTCTTGCCGTCCAGGGTGAGGAAAGAGGCGCCGGCACTCTCTTCGCCGCCGAAAGCCAGCCAACCTTCTGACAACCCTTTAACAAACCATTTGAAGCCGACCGGGACTTCGTAAAGCTCATGGTTTAAAAAACCTTTAACAACTCTGTCAATCATGCTGCTGCTGACGATCGTTTTTCCTATTTTCAAGTTTCTTGACCACTGCGGCCGGTACTGCAGCAGATACCAGATGGCGACGGAGAGATAATGGTTCGGATTCATCAGCCCGTCGGGAGTGACGATCCCATGTCGGTCAAAATCGGTATCGTTGCCGAAGGCGATCTGATATTGATCTTTCAAGCTGATCAAACTTGCCATGGCGTCCTTGGAAGAACAATCCATACGGATCGTTTTATCGCTGTCAACAGTCATAAAGCCAAACGTCGGATCAACCACATCATTAACGACCGTGAGATCGAGACCGTATTTTTCCGCGATCGGAGCCCAATAATGGACCCCAGAGCCGCCCATCGGATCGGCGCCGATCTTAATTTTCGCGGCATGGATCGCTTCAAAATCAACTACCCTGGCCAAGTCGGCAACGAACGGGGTGATAAAATCTGTTTCCTTGACTGTACCGGCACCTCTGGCCGTTTCAAATGGGGTTGCATTAACCCCTTCGTTATTATTGTTAATTAGCTGATTGGCCCGATCCTGAACCCAGCCGGTGACATCGGTGTCCGCCGGACCGCCATGTGTCGGGTTATATTTAAAACCACCATCCTGCGGCCCATTGTGAGAGGGAGTGATGACAATGCCGTCCGCCAGTCCGTTTGACCTGCCGTGGTTATGATTGATAATCAGGCGCGAAATGACCGGGGTAGGAGTGAATTCATCATCTTTGTGACAAACGACTTCAACTCCGTTAGCAGCCAAGACCTCCAGCGCGGTCTTGAACGCCGGAAAAGAGAGGGCGTGGGTGTCAAAACCGATAAAGAGGGGACCGGTCGTTCCTTGAGTTGCCCGGTATTCGCAGATCGCCTGGCTGATCGCCGCGATATGCCGTTCGTTGAAAGAGCCGGTCAGAGAACTACCGCGGTGGCCGGAGGTGCCGAATTCGACCGGGTGCGTCGGCTTCAGGTCATAATAGGCCGCGACCAGCTGACTGATATCGATTTGCATCTCTGGCGGAGCTTTTTGGCCGGGAATTATCTCTGGTGTCTTAGTCATTTGATTTCTATTATACCATTTCGCTTTCGATTCGGTTATAATCTAGGGGTAATTAGCGTGAAACAAACAGTTAACCTGGCTGGTTTAATAGTTGATAACGTTACCCTGGTTGAGGCTGTCGCCAAGGTCGAGGGGTTCATTGCCTCCGGCCAGCCGCATTTAGTCGCCACCCCTAATCCCGAAATGATCGTCACCGCCCAGGACGACCAGGAGCTGCGTGACATCCTCAATAAAGCCGACCTCCGCATCCCCGACGGGATCAGCATGGTCGTCGTTTCCCGGATACTGGGGACGCCGCTGCAGGAGCGGGTCAGCGGGATCGACCTGATGCTTAAGTTATGCGAGGTCAGCGCGGTCAAAGGGTATAAGATATTTCTCCTGGGGAGTGCGCCGGCCGTCCCCGAAGAAGCGGCCAAGAAATTAACCGCGCTGTTCCCGGGCTTGAAAGTAGTCGGCACCCAGCACGGTTATTTCGGCGGTGATGATCCTGCCGTGCTGAAAAAGATCATGCATACCGAACCCGATCTCCTTTTTTGCGGGCTCGGCGCCAGCCGCCAGGAGAAGTGGCTCAATCATCACCTGGCGGAGCTAAAGACCGTCGGGATGGTGATCGGCGGCAGTTTAGATGTTATTTCCGGCCGGAAAAAACGGGCGCCCAAATGGGCCCAAGCGCTCTATATCGAATGGCTCTACCGCTTATTTTCTGAACCACAGCGCTGGAAAAGACAGCTCGCCCTGCCGAAGTTTTTATGGTTGGTGTTCACCCGGCGGTAAGGATATACTGTTATAGTGAAACGCCTAAAACAGATTGCTATCGTAATAGTAATAATTGCCTCGGTCCAAAGCATCGCTTATTCCGAGGATCGGCCTTTTGGTGTCGTAACGACACCTTCAGTTAACAACCAAACGAGGGAAGCAAACACAGAAGCAACCACCCTGGCGCAATTTAACCTGGGGCTATCCGTTAGAGCCGAATCCAGGCCAACCTGGGGATATGAACTGGAGATCTGGAAAGATATTCACGGTCTAAATATTTATTACGGCTCTCAATCCGACATCATTAGCACAATTGAATTAAAATATAAACTTAAACTAACTAAAGAGAACTATTGCGGCGCCGGCCTCGGAGAATTCCGGGACGCGATAAAAGTCTCCTACGCTCTGCCCAATTGGATAACTACAGGTGAGGCTATTTCCCAATCATTATCAATATTTATCGGTTCGGAAAAACAAATAATAGATCCGTTACTGGCCAATGTCGAATTGGGATTGATCTTCCCAAGCATCAAAAGTATTTATGGTGAGCAGCCATACCCATTTATCGTTCCTAAAACTCGATTTTATCTTACCCTTGGCTTGAAATATTTCTTCTAAGCCATACAACTTACCCGGCTTTAATCAAGCTTTATTCGTAACTATTCAGGTATCACTGCCCTCATCTAGTTTCGTTTTAGGCTATGGCCCTTCTCCCGGCGGGAGAAGGTTTTTTCCTTAACAATCCCCCCTCTCCCTTTGGGAGAGGGGGCTACACTTTGGCATAGATAGGGTGAGGGCTGAATAGTTACCTTTATTCTTAATTCATCTCATGTTATAATCCGTCCATGAGCGAAGTTTTACTGGACATAGATCTGCCCGGGATAAAACAGTTCAAAAAAGGGAAGGTCCGCA
The DNA here is from genome assembly GCA_041658645.1 of Candidatus Margulisiibacteriota bacterium. Classification (NCBI taxonomy): domain Bacteria; kingdom Bacillati; phylum Candidatus Margulisiibacteriota; species Candidatus Margulisiibacteriota bacterium. Next base: position 89,471 of record JBAZZV010000007.1, on the reverse strand, counting down.
ATGTTTTTGACCTGGGTGATGAGCTTCTCCTCGTTGCTTCCGATCGGATCTCCGCTTTCGATTCCGTCATGCCGAACGGTATTCCCGATAAAGGGGCGATCCTGACCCAGATTTCACTCTTCTGGTTCGACTTTACTAAGAACATCATCAAAAACCATATCATCGAAGCGAATGCCGATAAATACCCGGCGGCACTGCAATCTTTCAAGAGTAAACTGGCCAAGCGCTCGGTTATCGGCCATAAAGCCGAATTGATCCCGGTCGAGTGTGTTGTGCGCGGTTATCTCTCTGGCTCCGGTTGGAAAGATTACCAGAAGTCGGGCGCGATCTGCGGGATCAAACTGCCGGCCGGACTGACGGAATCAGCCAAACTCCCCGAGCCGATCTTCACCCCGACCACTAAGGCGGAGCAGGGGCATGACCTTAATATCACCCAGAAAGAGGTTGAGGCACTGGTCGGCAAAGCGACCGCCGACACTATCAAGGCCAAAACGATCGCCCTTTACCAGGCCTGCGCCGAGTATGCCCTGCAAAAAGGGATCATTATCGCCGACACCAAGTTTGAGTTCGGCTTCCATAACGGCGAAATCATCATTATTGATGAGATGCTGACCCCCGACTCATCCCGCTTTTGGCCGCAGGCGCTCTATAAGGTTGGCCAATCCCAGCCAAGCTACGACAAGCAATTCGTCCGGGACTACCTGGAATCGATCAAATGGAACAAGGAACCGCCAGCGCCAAAACTACCCGAGGAGGTGGTGCAAAAGACGCGGGAAAAGTATCTCGAGGCCTACACTAAACTGACAGGTAAGAAAGAACTTTAGGAGGTTCACCATGGATATCGGCAAAGCTTTTGTTGACGCCTGGAATATTTACGTCAAGAATTTCGTCATTATCATCCTGGCCGGGATCGTCGCCATGATCCTCGGCATCCTGGTCGCTCCGCTGGTCGGTTTTCAGATGATGTTCGTCAAAGCCAAACGCGGTGAAGCGATCTCTTTCAATGATATTTTCGCCCCTTTCAGCAAATTCATCCCGCTCGCCCTGGGCGCCGCCTGGATATTTATTCTCCTCTGCCTGGCCTTTTTCCCGATGGCGATCGCTTTCTGGCTCAATTGGAACTGGCTGGGAATGATCCTGACGGTGGCCGCGATCGTCTGGGATATTTACGTTGGCGTTGGGTGGCTCTTTGCCCTCCTCTTGATCTATGAAAAGGGGTTGGGGATCAACGCCGCCCTGAAGGCCAGCCGGGAGATCGTCGGCAAGAACAATTGGTGGCTCGTCTTCTTACTCGTCATTCTGGCCGGATTCGTTTCCGGCCTCGGGAATATCGCCTGGGGCATCGGTGCCATCTTGACCATGCCGCTGGGGACAGGAGCCATCGCTTGTGCCTACGCTGAGGCTGCGAAATAAGACTAAAAAAATAACTATCGGCCGGCTGGTGATCGGCGGCGGTAACCCCGTCGCCGTCCAGTCGATGACGAAGACGATAACTTCGGACATTGACGCCACGGTCCGGCAGATCAACGAACTGGCCAAGGCTGGTTGCCAGATAGTCCGTTGCGCTGTTCCGGACCGGGAGTCGGCCCTGGCCCTAAAAGAGATCAAACGGCAGATCGGCCTGCCGCTGGTGGCCGATATTCATTTTAACCATGAGTATGCCATCCTGGCGGCGGAAGCCGGGGTCGATAAGCTCCGGATCAATCCCGGTAATATCGGCGCGCCGGCCAAGATCGCGGCGGTCGTGAAGGCGGCCCGGGACCACGGTATCCCGATCCGGGTCGGGGTCAATTCCGGCTCGCTGGAAAAAGATATCCGCAAGAAATATAAGGGGCATGTCACCGCCGAAGGGTTAGTCGAAAGCGCTCTGCGCAATGTCCGGATCCTGGAAGATTTGAAGTTCCGGGAGATCGTCATCTCGATCAAGGCGACCTCGGTCCCGCTGACGGTCAAAGCTTACCGGTTGATGGCCGGCAAGACGGCTTATCCGCTCCATGTCGGGATGACGGAGGCGGGGATCCCGAAGATCGGGATCATCCGTTCAGCCGCCGGGATAGGGGCAGTCCTGGCTGCCGGAATAGGGGACACTATTCGGGTCTCGTTGACTGGCGATCCGGTCGAAGAGGTTCGGGTCGGTTATGAGATCTTGAAGTCGCTGGAACTGGTCAACCGCGGGGTGACGATACTTTCCTGCCCGACCTGCGGCCGGACCGGGATCGATGTTGTCGGTGTAGCCACAGAGATCGAGGCCAGGACCCGCGAGATCAAGGAGCCGCTGACCATCGCCATCATGGGGTGCGAAGTGAACGGCCCCGGTGAAGCGGCCGACGCGGATGTCGGCTTGGCCGGCGGCAATGGGGTCGGGTTGATCTTCCGGGCAGGGAAGGTGGTCCGCCGAGTCCCCGAGGCCGAGATGGTCGAGGCACTGCTGGACGAGATCGAAAGTATGGTTAGCAACAAGAAGGGAGCAAACCGGTGATCGAACGTTATACAATGCCCAAGATGCGCGAGATCTGGTCGGAAGAGAACAAGTTCCGCAAATGGCTGGAGGTGGAGATCGCCGCCTGCGAGGCCTGGGCCGGACTGGGGAGAATCCCCCGGGAAGCGTTGGCCAAGATCAAGCGGAAAGCTTCTTTCGAAATCGAACGGATCAATGAGATCGAGAAAGAGACCAACCATGACCTGATCGCCTTTCTGACCTCGGTCGCCGAAAAGGTCGGCCGGGATTCACGCTTTATCCATCTTGGCCTGACTTCATATGATGTGGAAGACACCGCCCGCTCGATGCAGCTTCGCGATGCGGCCGATCTGATCATCTTGGATATTGAGGACGCCATCAAGATCCTGAAACGCCGCGCCAAAGAAGAAAAACACACGGTGATGATGGGCCGGACCCACGGCGTCCACGCCGAACCGGTCACCTTTGGTTTAAAACTACTCGTCTGGGTAGCCGAGATGGAGCGGAACCTCGACCGGATGCGCCGCGCCCGGGAAGTCATCTCGGTCGGCAAGATCTCCGGAGCGGTCGGCACCTACGCTTCGGTTGACCCGCGGGTCGAAGAATATGTCTGCAAGAAACTGAAGCTGAAAGCGTCCCCGGCCTCGACCCAAATATTACAAAGGGACCGCCATGCCGAGTTCATGGCGACGCTGGCGATTGTCGCCGCGACGCTCGAGCAATTCGCCACCGAGATCAGGAACCTCCAGCGGACCGAGATCTGGGAAGTGGAAGAGCCGTTTGGCAAAGGACAGAAAGGATCGTCGGCCATGCCGCACAAGAAGAACCCGATCACCTGCGAGCGGATCGCCGGCCTGGCCCGGGTCATCCGGGGGAACTCCCTGGCCGCCCTCGAAAATGTCGCCCTCTGGCACGAGCGCGACATTACCCATTCCTCGGTCGAGCGGGTGATCTTTCCCGACAGCTGCCTGTTGCTCGATTATATACTGCAAAAATTCTGCTGGGTCATGGATGGATTGGTCGTCTTCCCGCAGAACATGAAGAAAAATATCGACAAGTCGCAGGGGCTGATCTTCTCGCAAAAGATCCTTTTGCTCTTGACCGATAAAGGGCTGACCCGGGAAGAATCTTATAAGATCGTCCAGACGGCGGCGATGAAGGCGCGCGCTTCCGGCCGCAACCTGAAAGAAGAGTTGCTCGACAGCCGCGACGCGCGGAAGCATCTTTCCGCGGCCGAGCTCGACGCTATATTCGATATCCGCAACCATCTCAAGAACATTGACGTCATCTTCAGGAGGTTTGGATTATAATGGCAAAAGTCAAAGTTTATATCACCCCGAAAAAAGGGGTGCTTGATCCGCAGGGGAAGGCGGTCGAGGCCTCGCTTCATTCGCTCGGTTATAAGAACGTCAACGACCTCCAGATCGGCCGCTATATCGAGCTCGACCTGGGCGGGCAGGATGTCAAAAAGGCCGAGAAACAGGTCAATGAGATGTGTCAGAAGCTCCTGGCCAACCCGGTTATCGAAGATTTCCGTTTCGAGGTCATCGTCTAATGAGATTTGGGGTCATCGTTTTTCCGGGATCGAATTGCGACAGCGACTGTTACAACGTCGTTAAGAACGTCCTGAAGCAGCCGGTCGATTATGTCTGGCACCACGAGACCGACCTCAAGCGTTTTGACTGCCTGATCCTCCCCGGCGGCTTCTCCTACGGCGACTACCTCCGCTGCGGGGCGATCGCCCGTTTCTCCCCGGTCATGGAATCGGTAAAATCTTTTTCTGATAGGGGAGGGTTGGTGATCGGGATTTGCAACGGTTTCCAGATCCTGACCGAGGCCGGACTCCTCCCCGGCGCCTTGAAGCGGAATGATAACCTCCAATTTATCTGCAAACCGGTCCGGCTGAAGGTGCAAAACGACCGGACCCCGTTCACGAAAAAGTGCAAAAAAGGCCAGCTTTTGACCATTCCGATCGCCCATGGCGAAGGGAACTATATCTGCGATAAAGCGACCCTGGCCGAGTTGAAGAAGAACAAGCAGATCGTTTTCACTTACCAGGGAGAGAATCCGAACGGCTCTGTCGCCAAAATTGCCGGTATCTGCAATAAAAAGCGCAATGTCCTGGGGATGATGCCGCACCCGGAGCGCGTTTCAGAGCAGCTGCTTGGCTCGGAAGACGGTTTAGCGATCTTCCAGTCTATCTTGAGCTATAAATGAATATTGGTCTACGATTGCTGGCGGTAGCGCTATTTCTCTCTCTTCTTTCGCCGTGTTTTGCCTTTAGATTGGATAAGATCGATGCTGTTTCCGACTTCCATATCGGCCTGACCACCGGTATCGGCACCGGGCTCAACTTTGGGGTTTCGGCCAGATTCTTGCCTGGAAACCTAAAACCCGGCCTAGAAGTTGAACAATTGATCACCGATGTCGATTATTCAGCTATGATCCACGGCCTAAAACTTGGCTTATTATTAAATCTAAAGATAGATGAAAACATATATATAAACGGCCATTATGGCAATAGCCAGTTCCGGTCCAGCAAAAACATCATATATAAAGACCTTGCGGGCAATAGCCAGACAATTGTTGCCGACCAACTGACCATGGGCAGTTACTGTGGCATCTCGCTGGATTATCTTATGCCAGATTGGGGTGTTCTGATCACCCCCAAGTACCTTATAAATTCGATCAGCGGGCAGGGTCCTGTCAGCCAGTTTGACTTCAATATCGGTAAAACCTTTTAAATCTCCTTAGTCCGGACAATTAACCTGAATAACAACTGTGCATAACAGGGCAAGTGGTGATTTTTTTGGCCCACCAGAGCTAAATATTGGCTATTCGTCACCCCTTCGTATCTTGACATAAGATATATTATGCGACACTACATCTTGGTTAAAAAGAACGCTTTTTAGGGCTACCCTGCGGCTCATTAACCTCAAACTTCTAACCTCAAACCTCAAAACAATACCCAAAAAGTAATAAACAAATCCCAATCTCTTGGCATTTGATCTTTGATCTTTCTGATTTGTTTGGATGTTGGATGTTTGAGGTTGGAGGTTACTATCCGGCCTTGGCACAAGTTAGTTCCCCCACCCCCCACCGCAAGAAAATAACCCTTTTTTACGATAAATATAGTAGAATAACAGCCATGGCTGAACCTATTAGGGTACCTTTAATACCTGCCGCAGGGAGCACGGAAGCGGCTATGGCCGGGGTGCAGGGCATTGTTTTTACCGCTACTGACCGGAAGCTCATCGAGGACCGCACCGGAGCCGAGATCAACAAGACCAGCACGTTCCTGGAGGCGATGTCTAAGAAGCAGTCAATTACCGACCGGATCGAAGATGAGCATTCCGAGGTTAATTCCCACGTAGAGATTGGCGTTAAACCACCCCAGGATGTCAAAGGGCTAAAAAGAAGGATCAAAGACCATGATCGGATCATTAAATACTCAAATATTACCGCGCCCCATGAACGGGTCGAGATAACCGGGATAACCCCGGAAGCCGAGCTAGCCGCCGAGGAGCGGCCAACAACCGACCCGGCCAAGACCGCAACCCCGCCAGTCGATAGCCAGCCCCACTCCGAAATGATCGCTAAAACGACCGCCATCGCCAAGGAATTGAACCTCAACCCGGCCGAGCTGTTCGACAAGTTTGCCCTGGAGCAATCCCAGTTATTCTCCCTGGTCGCCAAGATCAAAGACCTCCACCTGAAACGGCTCCTGGCCGGCAGCCGGGCGGAATTCGAATCGTTCTCTGATGAGATCAAGCGCGAAACGCTCGCTTCGGTCCGGGAAGAAGCCCGGGATTGGCTGGACCACCAGCTTGATGGCTTGACCCGAGGCGCGGCGGAATATAAGCTTAACTTGTTAAAGTCACTGCAGTCGATGCATTATGATGACAGGAAAAATGACAGCGTCCAATGGCTGCGGAAGGTCATCGACAAATTGGCCAAGCCGGAGAACTAGTTCAACCCCGCCAACTTGTGAGTTTGAGGTATCACCAACACTCTTTTTAGCTTCCTTTTGGCTGTCGCCTCAAAAGCTAGCATCTGTTCGGCCGATGGCCGATGCTTGATCGCCCCATGCGGCGTGACTGGCTGTAAAACCAAGGGGATTTTATCATCCACCGCCGCGATCAAAGAGGCCGCCTCATCTATCTCTTTGATAGTGGATTCCTTAGCAAAAACAACCTTCACAAAAACATCTTTAAGGTAAGCCGTCTCCAAGGCCTTCTTATGTTCCTTCCAATATGGAGAGAGGCCGGTCGCGCTTGGCAGTTTAAGGTCCAAGGCAATGATATCGACCAGCTCGATCACTTCAGCCAGGTGGTCCGGCAAGACCCCGTTCGTTTCTAAATAGACCGGGAGCTTGACCTCTTTTTTCAGCGCCGGAAGGAATTCCTTGAGGAAATCGACTTGCAGGAGCGGCTCGCCACCGGTCAGGCTAACCGAATGGCAGGCCCCGGCCGGTTTATTCAAAGAGGCTATCAATTCAACCAACTGACCGACCTCGACCGGATTATTCCGTGTTTCGAACTTATGGGTACCAGGAACCGGCTCAAACTTGAAGGTTGGGGATATAACCAGGGCCTGGGGTGAATCGCAATACTGGCAAGAGAGGTTACAACCGGCAAACCGGACGAAGATCTGCCTCACCCCAACGTACAGCCCCTCCCCCTGGATTGAGGCAAAGAGCTCATTAAGCTGGGCTTGGGCTGGCATATAGACGAATTGTAGCAACGAATGGGGGCTGAAGCAATGAAATGGTGGTGGTTTAGACAGTTATGTCGACTTGGGGTTTGGGAAGTCTTAGAGCCGCTAAAACGGCGCTCATCTGACTGGTCAAACTGTCAAGAGGAGAGTTGGAATTAGTCTCGGTGGTCTTATTAACCTCACGAGCACTAGCCCCTGCCCTTTGAGCCAATTTATTTAATGGATTAATTAATGAATTAACGTTACTGATCATAGTACATTCCTGCCATACATCTATCGGCAGGTTTGGGGAGAAATTTCAGGGTATTTATAAATCAATAAAATCCCTTTTATTCTAGACTCTACCCCTAATATCCGGATTAATGCAATAGAACGAATTGTTTAACAATCAAAATAAAAAGCTATTTTATGAGGAAATTACTATAAATGTATTTTCTCGCGACATTTTAATAGAATGGCCTTCCTTATTTCCCTGCCTTTTTCAAATATTTTCTTATTATAAAGATAACCAAAACAAAGATGGCAGATAGCATTTAACCAGTTAACGTTGTCTTTTAATGCTAAATAATCCATTATTGAATAAGCATTTATTACATGCTCTTCAAGCTTTTTATTTCTATCGATGAATTGCTTTAGATATTCAATTATTTCATTATTAAATTTTATAATATTATCTTTAATATCTTTTGATTGTTCTTTCAACAATTGAAAGTTCTCATAATACATCTTCTCAATTATTGAAATATCCTTATTATATCTATGGAAGTCCAAGTAAACACCGTGCATTTCATTTAGCACTTCCAAATATTTCAATGATTTAAGATTTATATAATCACACTGTATTGGTCTTAGATTAAAAAGCCACCTCTTATCTACATTTTTAGACAATGCTTCGAAATCTTTTCTGTTATCTGCTAATGTATCTAGCGCCATAATCAGCTCCTGGTAAAGAAGCCAGTTGCTATTATAATCATCTCTTTCTTTTTTATAATAATCAAAAAGAGATGTTACTAGAAAAGTAAAAATGCCGGCCCAAGCGGCACCCCAAAAGGCTGCTTGCATAATTTCTTGTTTTTGGATATATTTTGGAGAAAAAGTAACTAGTGTCGCTAAAATAATTATAAACAACAATCGACGTAAAATAAAGTCAATATTTATTTCTCTAAAAAACAACTCTTTTATATTTAGCATGCTAATAATAAGACTTTATCTTCTGTCTGACTTCTGCTTTTCTTGATTTATTAAGAGGATTATATAAATTATCATTAATAAATATCCACAGACCGCCTACTCCACCTTAAACTGGTCGTCCCCTATCCCCTTATTGACCTTGATGTTTTGGAACTGCATCTCGACCTTCATCTTGCCGGCCGGGGTGGTAACGTTGGAGAGGTTCTTGACCGGGATCCAGATATCGGCAATCTTTTGATACTCGATCACCGACTGGCTGACGAGCCGGCCTTTGGGATCGTACATCATGATCGAGGTCGGGATCATCTTGCCAGAGTCGACCACGAACTCCATTCGGCCAAAGAACTTGTTGGCTTCCTTAGGGGTGCCGGTGATAACGTAATCGTTCCCCTTCTTTTCCATGGTCAGGTTGAAATAATCGAGCGCCTTCTCGAAGTTCATCTCCTTCTGCGGTTCGGCCTGCCCTTTGGCTTGGCGCATTTTCTTCATGTCCTGGACCATCTTCTGGCCGGTCTCGGGATTGATGATCGCCATCTTGTCGCCGTTGGTGATGGTGATCTGCTTCATCGGGGAGAGCATCTCGACCTTCGACTTATCTTTCCCCTTGTTCCAGATCTTACCCTTCTGGGTCATTGTCTGCGGGCCTTGCCCCTTCGAGCCGGGCATAACCATACTGGAAGTGATGGTCGTGACGGTTTCCGCGTACATATCATTTATTCTCGATTGGTTGGACTGGATCTTGGAAACGAGGTCCTTCACCGACAGATCACCGGCCAGTGAAGGTGCGACGAGGGCAAGACAGAGGGCAAAAGAGACCAAGAGACCTATCAATTTACGCATTGGCTTTCCTCCTATTATTCGCCTTCGAACTCGGTCTGGGCATAGACGCTATACCCGGCCGCCTCGAGCTTTTTACGCCCGCCGAGGTCAGGCAGGTCAACGATAAAAGCCAACTCGACGATCTCACCCTGAAGTTTCCGGACCAGCTTGGCCGCCGCCAGGGCGGTCCCGCCGGTGGCGATCAGGTCGTCAACGATCAAGACCTTTTGCCCCTTCTCGATGGCATCTTTATGGATCTCGATAACGTCGGTGCCGTATTCCAGGGCATATTCTTCCCGCTCGGTTGCCGCCGGGAGCTTCCCTTTTTTTCTCACCGGGACGAACCCCTTACCCAGGACGAACGCGAGCGCGCCGCCGATGATAAAACCGCGCGAATCTATCCCGACGACAATATCAATCTCTTTGTTCTGATACCGTTTGATAAAGTCATCGATGCAAAGCTTGAAGCCGACCGGATCTTTCAGCAAAGTGGTGATATCGCGGAACATGATACCCTTCTTTGGCCAGTGAGGGATGGTCCGGATCCTTGATTTGATAGGCATTTTCTCTCCTTAAATTCGAATTACCAAATTCCAATGACGAACTAATCAACAACTAACAATTTTTAAACTGGTTATTGAGAAATTGAGATTTAGTTCGTCATTCGTCATTGAGATTTGGAAGTTACCTTCGAGATCTTTGGGATCACCTTTATCAGCAAAGTTTTCACTTTGTCGGCATTTTCCCTCATCCTCGCCATGACCATCTCATAGGTGACCGGCGCTTCACCTTCTTTCCAGCAGTCATAGTCGGTTGACATGGCGATCGTCTGGTAAGCTAGCGAAAGCTCCCTGGCCAGGACAACTTCCGGGCAGGTCGACATATTGATGATATCCGCTCCCCAGGCCCGGAACATGTGGCTCTCCGCCCGGGTAGAGAACCGGGGGCCTTCGATGGTGATGACCGTGACGTCCCGGTTGTATTTATAGCCGAGCTCGTCGCAGGTCGCGCAGAGGATATCGGTTAAACCTTTGTCATAGGGGTCGCTCATCGGCGTGTGGACTACGCTCTCGCTGAAGAAGGTCAGGTTGCGGTGGCGGGTAAAATCGATGAATTGTGAGGGGAAGACCAGGTTGCCCGGCTTGATCTCTTCGCGCAGGGAGCCGACCGCGGTGGCGGCCAGGATATGGGTGCACCCCTCTTCTTTCAGGGCTTGGATATTGGCCAGGTTGTTGATCTTGGTCGGCATGATGTTGTGTTCCTTGCCGTGCCGCGCCAGGATAACGACCGGGGTCCCGCCGATCTCGCCGCAGGTCAAGCTGGAAGATGGTTGGCCAAAACGGTTAACGACCTCTTTGACGACAGCTTGTTTCAATATTTGGGGGTCGTCGAGGCCGGACCCGCCGATCACGCCGATTTTTACCATGGGATAATTATACTCCTTTGTCTCCGTGGACGGGATAGACGTCGACCCGGAGGAGGAAGACGGTAAAACCGACGAAAAAGACGGCAACGATCAGAAGTAGCGAGATGAATTGCTGGAGATCGGCCCGAAGCATGGAGACCGCGATCGCGCCCAGGACCACCTGAACGGCGTAGAGGGTCAAGACGGTAGCACGCTGGGAGAAACCCATTAAATTGATCCGATGGTGGGAATGGTCCTTCCCCGGCTGGCTGAACTTCACTTTATGAAGAAAGCGGTTAGTAAAAACAAAATAGGTGTCAAAGATCGGGATACCGAGAATGATCAGCGGGACAACGAACGAGACGATCTGGAGGCGCTCGATACCGAGCGAGATCGCCACGTTCCACAGCGAGAAGAGGTTAAGCCGGATCGCCAGGTAGGCCATGATGAAGCCGAGGAATGTTGAACCCGCCTCCCCCAGGAAGATCGAGGCGGGATTGAAGTTGTAGCGGAGGAAACCGAGCGTTGCTCCCATGACCGCCGCCGCTGCCAAGAGTATCTCCGGCTGGCTGCTATTCAGCCCGAGCGCCAGGAAAATAGCCGCGGCGATGAAACAGACGCCGGAGACCAGGCCATCCATCCCGTCGAGCATGTTCATCGAGTTGGTCATAAAAGCAATAAAACCGATGGTCAGGAGCCAATTAAGCCAGGGGGTGCTGAAAAAGGTGAAATGGACCCCGGCCAGATAGACCAGGCCGGCGGCCAAGACCAGATGCGCTATGATCTTGCTGCGGGCGCGGACCTTGATGCCGGCGTCGTCGAGCGTACCGAAAAGGACGAATAAGAGGCCGATCACGGTCAGTCCAACGGTTTCCCGGGAAAGCCCCCCTACCGTCAATAAAGCAAGGGCAAAGGCGGAGAAAACGGCCATCCCACCCGTTAGCGGAATAGGTTTGTGATGGATCTTGCGGAAACCGGGTTTGTCGAGGATGTTGAGCTTGGTCGCAATTAGCTTGGCCAGCGGGGTCAGGATTAAAGCCGCGATCAAAGCGATCGTTAATGCCAGGAAGATCACTTGCTCACTATTTGCCTGACGGCGGAAGAGGCGCCAGGCGCGAAACTGGCTGCTTTTTGGATATTGTCCCAGTTCGCCTTGAACCACTCGATCGCCTTGGGCAATCCTTCTTCGAAGGTGGTGTTTGGCGTGTAGCCGATCAGCTTATTCGCCCGTTCGACCGAAGCGAGGATCCTGGATTTAGTATCCCATTTGCGGCGCGGGGCGAAATTGATCCCGGCTTTGTTCCCGGTCAGCTTATTGATCATTTCGGCCAGCTGTTTGATCTGGATCTCGCGGCCCGACGCCAGGTTGAACTCCTGGCCGATCGCTTCCGGCCTGACCCCTGCCCTAAGCAGGCCGTCAACAATATCGCCGACAAAGGTAAAGTCACGGGTCTCTTCGCCGGTCCCGGTAATAGGAAGCGCCTTGCCGCTCATCGCCCAGTAGATGAAGTTGGGGATGACATTGCGGTATTGGCCGGGGATCTCACCCGGGCCATAGGAGTTGAAAAAGCGGGTCTTAACACAAGGGACCTCATACTGGTGTTGGAAGAAGTTGCAGTAGAGCTCGCCCAGCATTTTGGTGATCTGGTAAGGAGTGCTCAAGTGCATCGACATAAAATCCTCCTTCAACGGCATCGGGGCGTGGCTACCGTAGATCGAACAGCCGGAGGACGCGTAGACGAACCGCTTAACCCCGGTCAGCGCGCTATATTCGAGGAGCCGGAGGGTCCCCATCCCATTGACTTGCAGGTCACTTTCCGGGTGGTCAAGCGAGTTCTGGTTAGCGAAGAAAGCGGCCAGGTGGAAAACATATTCCGGCCCTTCAAAGAAGACCCTTTTCAGCTTGATCTCGTCCAGAATATCCCCCTCGGAAAAGAGGACATTGGAGAGTGACGGAATATTCCATCTTTCAGCGGAGGAAAGGTCGTCCAGGACAATGACTTTGGCCGCCCCGGCTTCGGACAAGGCCCGGACCAGGTTTGAGCCGATGGCCCCGGCCCCACCGGTGACCAGGACCTTTTTCCCTTTGTATTCGTTCTTATAGTCCATTATTTTCTCCTTGAAAGAACTTCTTTGAAGATCGTTTCGTATCGGACCACGCATTTCTCCCGGGAAAAGGCCGCTTCCGCTCCGAGGCGGCCGTTCCGGCCCATGGTCTCGCGCAATGACGAGTCATTATACAATTTTCTGATAGCGGCGGCAAGCTCGGCCGGGTTATCTGGCTCAACCGCCAGGCCGCAATTGAATTCTGCCAGGATCTTGGGGGCATCCCCGGCCAGCGCCAGGCTCGCTACCACCGGTTTGCCGGCAGCCATAATGCTTAGCATCTTGCCCGGGACGACCGGAGTAGCCAGGTCTTTCCTTAAGGTGACCAGACAGACGTCTGAAGCATGCAGAATCTGGGGATAAATGCTTAACGGCTGGGTCGGGACAAAAAGGACGTTGGTCAGTTTTTTTTCTTTGGCCATCGTTTCTAACTCCGGCTTCTTGACCCCGTCACCAACGAGAACAAATTGGATATCCTTGTTCTCTTTTAATCTCTCCGCGGCGCCGATGACGACCTCCAGCCCTTGCGCAAATCCCATCACTCCGGCAAAAGAGACGACGAATTTCCCTTTAAGCTCGAATTTACGGTAAAAATCATTCTCTTTTCCGGCCGGTTTGATCCCGTCTATATCGACCCAGTTGTGGACCACTTCGACCGGATTATCTTTAGCCCCGTAAGAGCGGACATATTCCTGATTACCGGTGGAATGAACAGTAATGGCATCAGACCGCCGGTAAATAAACCGCTCCATCCAACGCGATACGGCGATCAGGAACTTGTTCTTTAACAGGCCAAGGTCGATCACCGTCTGCGGATAGAGGTCTTGGATATTGACGACGACCGGACAAGGTTTGAGCTTACCCAGCCAGAAGCCGGTAAGGCCAAGCGGCAAAGGGGGCGAATAGACCAGAATAACATCAGGCCGTTCCAGGAAAAGACCGCCCCAGAAAAAGATCAAACCAAGGATAAAATGTTCAAATCCTCTGATAATAGGGATAGTGCGCGCCAAAGGAGGCGTTTTAAACCGCCGAACTTTTACCCCCGACATCGTTTCTTGCGCCGGAATATTGGCCAGATCTGTCCCGTCGGCCACGTTATAGCGCGGCATCCGGGTGATGACCGAGACTTGATGCCCCCTTTTCACGAGCGACTCCGCCAATTCAAAGAAAAGGGTCGAAGCGGATTTGGTTTCCGGCGGGAAGGCTTCGGAGAGGATCAAAATGCGCATTTTTTAAATACCTTTGGATAGTGAAGGATCGAGCACTTTTAAAACAGCCTTTTTAACGCGATTCGGGGCTTCCAAGGCAATACCTGGCCGGTGAGCATCTCCGGGACCGAAAACGACGAACATTCCCGGTTTGATCGTGAAGTAGCTCCCCTCGCCATCCAGAAGTACGTAGTCTTCTTTGTACTTATATTCAGAAGTCACCCTTAGAGAACTAAGCGGCGCGTAACCTATCATCTCCTCTCCCCGGATGACGAGTTGCACGTCAAAATATCTCCGGTGAGCTTCCCAGAGCGCTTTTCCCCTAGGTATAGTTTCATATTCATTTATTGTGCCATAGAGATCATCACCATCAATCTCGAAACGTCCCAGCGGAAGACGGGAAAGATCGTTCGTCTGCAGGTATTTAAACGCTTGCTCGAGGCGGGGATTTAGCTTTAAATATATATTTAAGTTATTAAATAAGTCGATTATCATGAATATCCTGCGGCTTTCCCGTCTGGAGCGACTCCATGACGGCGAAAGTCGCCAGAGTGGTGTAAAGGTATTCCGAATAATCGACTGGCACAGGCCGGCCCTGTTTGATCGCGTTAAAGAACAGGTCGAATTCGTTCTGATAACCACGATCGATATTGAACTTCCTCTTGTGCTCGCGCTTGCCGTCCCGGATGAATGTCAGCTCGGTAAAGTTATCGATCACGTAGCTCTGGTTATTGCCGAAGACCTCGATCCGCTCGCGAGGGATCCCTTTATGCCCGACCGAGGTGTAAAGGAGGGTCGCGACCGAGCCGTTCTTCATTTTCAGCGTGATGGCAATATTATCCTCATTCGTTACCTGGCCATTGTCGGACGAGATCGTTTCGGCAAAAACCCGGACCGGAACGGAAGAAGTCGCGTATTGGATCGAATCGATAAAATGGCAGACTTCGCCGATGACACGTCCGCCCCCTTCCTTGTTCAGCACCCAGTGCGCTTTAGGCACGAACCCGGCATTGACCCGGCAATTGACGGTGACGGCTCCGCTTTCCCCCATTAGTTCTTTCGCCCTGACGGCCAACGGAGAAAACCGGCGGTTGAACCCGACCATCAGCCGTTTACCGCTGCGTTTATAAGCCTCGGTTATCCGTTTTACTTCTTCCTCATTAAGCGCTAACGGTTTTTCGGCAAAAACATCCTTACCGGCTTCCAGAGCTTCGACAATCATCTGGCAGTGGAGATCGTGCCGAGTGGCAATGATCACCGTGTTGATCTGCGCATCTTTGAGTATCTCTTTATAATCGGTAGTGCAGTATTCAAAACCGAACTGGTTGGCGACATTGCGTCCCGACGAGCCGGTCGCCGTCGCGACGCCTCGCAAAGCGATCCCTTCGATCTTTTTCAAGCAGGGAATGATCGTGACATTGGAAAAGAGACCGGCCCCGATCATGCCAACCACCGGTTCTCCAGGCGCATAGCTGACCGGGGGATTTACAATAACTTTATTTTCATGCTCTTTGGCCGCATCATATTCGAGCAGGACGCCCAGATAATAAGGATGCTCTTTGCCAAGCAAAAGTTCATAGGCACGAAGCGCTTCATCGATCTTATAGCGGTGAGTGATGATCGGACCCATTTTGACCCGGCCGGAGGCGATCAGGTTCATATATTCTTCCATGTTGCCGGCCTGGGTCCAGCGGACCAGTCCGATCGGATAATTATTACCCTTGAATTCCCAATTGGCGTCATATTTTCCCGGCCCGGTCGCCCTCGATACTATCAGAGAAAGCTCTTTATCAAAAAAGACATTGCGCGGCACATCAAGTTTGACCAAACCGCAGGCGACGATCTTCCCTTTTTCCCGCGTAATCTCGGCGGAGAGGTTCAGCGGATCATTGCTGCCGGTCGAGGCCATGATGATCGCCGCGTCAAAGCCGTGACCGCCGGTCAGCAGTTTTGTTTTTGTCACCGCTTCGTGCCAATCGGTTGAACCGTCTTTTGCCCCCAGCTTAATCGCCAGATCGACTTTCTTCCTGTCCAGATCATAACCGAAAGCCTCGCAGCCCCAGGCTTTCAATATCTGAACAGAAAGCTGGCCGAGCATGCCCAGGCCGATAACAGCTACCTTGGACCCGAAGGTCAGCTCGGCGCAACGGATGGCGTGGATAGCAATCGCCGCAATATAAGAAAAAGCGGCGTCTTCGCAAGAAACACCATCCGGGATCTTTACGCAATCATTTTTCGGCACCCAGGTCACTTCGGAATGGGTGGCAAACAGGTCGCTGCCGCAGGCGACGCGGTCGCCGGCCTTGAACTCATCGACCCCTGCCCCAATGGCAATGACTTCCCCCGACGAGCTATAGCCGAGCGGCTGGAGGGTTTCCAGGCGGCCTTTAACCGCCTGATAAGTTTCCCTTATCCCTTCGGTCTTGATCTTATCAATAACTCTGCGCACTAGATCGGGCCGCGACAGCGCTTTTTCGATCAGGTTCTGCTGGGCCAGGTTGACCATCAGCTTTTCCGTCCCGACGGAAACAGCGGAATTCAAGGTTCGCACGAGCACCCCCCCCGGCCTGACCAACGGCGCGGGGACTTCGACAACCCTCAACTCTCCTGATTTATAATCCTGAATTACTTGTTTCATATGACCTTGACCGATCCTTTCATTTATTGCCAACACAATACACGGAGGGACGTAATCGAGGGACCAAGTTTTCCAACAGGGAGAGCAGTGAAAACCCCACTCTTGTCACCGGATTGACCGCTCTTTTGGCCCTGGTTCTGGTTGGTTCCGCTACCAGCGTGACCTCAATCCTCTTGAAGCCGGCCGCCGCCAACAATGACCGATATTCATCAGCATTATATTCCCTAAAATGCCCATAATAATGACCGGACATCCATTCAGCAAAAGGGATATAGGGGTGCTGTCCCAGCATAATTTTCATAACTTTAAAAAAAGAAACGGCGTTCGGCGCGCCGAGAATAAATTCCCCTCCTATTTTAAGGACTCGCTTGATCTCCTTGAGTAGGCCCACCGGGTTAACGGGCAGATGTTCAATGGACGTCAAAACAGGTCACGGCATCAAAATAGCCGTCGCTGTATGGGAGTTTACCCGCTAAGAGATTCCCAGTTTCACTTTTGATCCCATATTGTTTCAGCAATTTCAGCGCTTGCTCACTGTTCCCCATCCGATTTCCCAACTCTGCGCTATATTCTTCAAAACGGTCGATCAAATGAGCTTCAATCTCCTTGTCTAATTTTGCTACCGCGATCAAATTGACTCCCATTCCCCCTCCAACATCAAGTATCCTTCGGCCCTTTGACTTAAGGATCAGCTTCATCTCCAACAAATGCTTACCCCAGTTCTCCTGGCGAATTGTTTCTTCCGCCGGGTGACCGAATTCGGCGGCAGTCCTGTCGAGAGCGCCAGCTAGTGCCTGTTCATTCATTCGCTGATCGGCCTTTTCCTGAAAGTGTACATGATCTTATGCAGCAGATCGGCGGCAAAAGATTCATAAAAGAAGTGGTTGATCCAGGGATGGAGCCAGGCGGAAAGCGCCAGGTAATTCCAGATATCACGTTTTAAATAGAACTTACCGGAAGCAAACTTTTTGAAATCCTGGTTCAAACTGATCTCGGAGATTTTGGGAACCAATTTGTTCTTATAAGGCAAGCGGTAGTGAAGGACCCTTTTTAGATCGACCCCCATCATCTGGCTGACAACCAGGTCAGCCGCTTCAAAATTATTGGCAACCAAAATGAAACCCCAGGCAAAAACATCGCCAACCATCGGACCGCTGCGGGTCAGGCCGTAAGTACCGTCAATGATCGTAAATTTGCTTTTAGGTATTTGATTAATGGCAAAGATCGCTTCGTTAAAGACCGGATGATAGCGCAGGCGCATCGTATTCGGCACGCAGCCCCATTGATTCTTGTAAGAAAGACTGATGCCGGTCATCGCGTGGACCTTTGGCACCGGGAAAGTAATAAAGTGGTCACAGTCCTCAAGCAAAGCCGGGTATTCGACCTTGAATTGCTTGAAATACTTGTTAATAGTCAAATAGCGCCAGGAACTTTTATCCTGGGAGAAATTCACGACTTTAATCCCATATTTCTTTTCGAGATCATATAAGCCATAATCATGGAAAGCATCTTTGACTTCATACGAATCATAACCGCCGTCTGATTCGCCAACCACGATCCGCGCGCCGAGATCCTTGAGAAGTTTGATGGTCGCTTCCAGGACCTTGGGTGTCGTGGTAACACCAGGCTTAAATTTTGGATAGGTCAAGTTTGGCTTCAACAACACTGTCATCCCCGGTTTTACCGCTTGGTCGAGGCCTACCCACTTAAAGCCGGCAGCCAGCTTCTCTAATTCATCATTTTTAAGCGCTTCAATAAATACTTTATGGCTCATGCCGTTCCCTCCCCTGGTTTGCTAATAGATAGTTTATCATAATAAACTCATTTCCTTTCGTTTCTCGCCATGATCTCAGCAAAGCAAGCTAAGGTTTCTTTGGCCGTCCTTTCCCAGGTGAACAACTTGGCCCTTTTGATCCCGGCAACCGACATATCCTCCGCAAGTTTTTTATCGGTCAAGATGAGTTCGATCTTGCCGGCCAGGTCAACCGGGTCATGCGGATCAAATATCAGCCCCGCTTCGCCGGCAATCTCTGGTAGGGCCGTAGCATCGGCGACCAAGACCGGCAGTCCGGCCGCCATGGCCTCGATCACCGGTAGTCCGAAAGCCTCCACCAACGACGGCATGACAAAGATCGAAGCCCTTTTATAAATAGCATAAAGCTCGGCAAAAGTAGTTTTGCCCGTAAAGACAACCCTTGGTCTGCCCGCCGGGTCGCTGATAAAGTTCTGGAGATACGCCTTTAGTTCTTCGGTTACCTCGCCAACCAGGACGATTTTGTATCTGTCTCTGATTTCTCGAGGCAATTTATTATAAGCTTTCATTAAAACCTCATAATTCTTCCTTTTAGAAATGCTGGAGACAGAAAGAATATAAGGGGAATCCGTTTCACGTTCAGCCTGGCTTTTCACCAGCAAAGCATCAGTATCCGCGCCAAGATATATCGTAACCATGCGGTTGTCAGGCACTTTTAATTTAGCCAGCAGGGATAATCGCGAAAAATTGGAGATATGGACCGATAAGTCGCTATGCCTGATCGACAGATCAGTTAGGACCCTCAAGGCTTTAAAGCGCAGCCTGGCAATAAATGACTCCCCCTTGATATTAAGGATAAAGTAAGGATAAATATTCAAGACCCACAACATTTTTTTGCAGGGGGCAAGAATAGAGCTGATATTGGCCGAACAGACTAAAAGACCGATCTTCAATCGCCAAACAAGAAAAGGAATGACAAATTGTTCCTGAAATATACGAATAAGAAGATTGTGTTTTTTCATCTTGACCAGCTTGACGTTTGCCGGCCAAGTTATTAAGTCAAATATCTTAATATAATTCTCTTCGGCCACAAAAAGATAATACTCGTTAGCGCTGTCCAGCTTGGCCAATAATGGCACAAGGTTCCGCATGAAAGTCACCCCGCCGCCGATAGTTACCGAGAGGGCGTTAATCCCTATTTTCATACTGGGCCCTTTCCTGTTTTACAACTTTGTTGATCAAAACCAACATTCCCGCCAAAAACCAAAAATAAAAATTGGAAGGGAAAAGGTTCCACAGGTCCGTCACAAACCCAAGAACAATATATGATATAAAAACCGAGAGAATGCCCGCGATCAGGCCGGAATAAAAAGGATCCCGGGTTAAACTCGCCGTTAGATTCGATTCTTTAAACAACAGATAGATCAAAACAATAAACGTAATGAACGGCACAAGCCCGCTGGTAAAGAAAAGCAGGACATAGTAATTATCCATGCTGATCCCCTGCCCGCTCCATTTCTCATTGCCAGTCGTGTAATTATCTTTCTTAAATTCTAAACTATCCGGTCCATTAGCCCAATCCTCAGGCGTTATTCCGGTAATAATCGAGAGGGGCTTATTTGACATTTGTTCCCAACCTTTTTGGGGTATGGATATGAGCCGGTAAGCGATCTCGTTTTTACCGCCTTCGGAAGAAAACGCCCTGACATATCTGAATAAAATGCCGGGATTATAAATCGTCACGGCGAAGATGATCAGCAAGCCGGCAATAAATGACAGCATTATCGACCGGTAATATTTTTTTCGGAATAAAAGGAAAATAACCCCCAGCATTAAAGCCAGGAGTGCGCCGCGAGAAAAAGTAAAAAAAAGGCAAACGGCCAACAAAATCATTGATAAACGCGAAAAGATTTTATTGATAAGATAAACATTATTCACATATAATCCAAAGAACAGCAGCAGGAATGTGACTAAATAAATACCGAGATTGTTCGGATTAAATAAAGTCGAATAGATACGCGCGATCGCTATCCCGGAGCCCATTTCATTAAACATAAAAACAAAACCCATATAAAAGAAGAGCAATTGGATCAGGCCGAGCAAAGCGACAATAAGACTTAGGGATAACATGATGTTGGTAAATTTCTTCAGGTCACTAGCGGCAAAAAATGACGGGACGATGAACATTAAGGGGATAAACTCGATCGCATTCCTCATCCCGATCATGAAGGAATAGTTCTCTTTGGGTAAAGCAAAAAATAATTGAATAATAATTATAGCCAAAAATAATATGGCAACGATCGAGGCATTCATGATTTTCAATTTTGTTTCTTTTCGAACAAAGATATATAGCAACCAGATCAGATATATTAGGCCGATAAAAATATCACGAGAGCTCTTTTGCAGGAATGTTCCGGCCTCATATGAATTTGGGGTTAAATAAGCATAATAATAACTAAGGGGCGCAAAGATAAGAAACCCATATAAAACATATTTTGGCCGACCAAGCACCAAAACAATGACGGCGAACATGAATAATATTACAGATATTACTTCAATCATGAGCAAATAACCCTTTGATCAAAGCGACATACTCGTTTTGCATTTTTTGCGCGGTGAACAGCTTGGCTCTTTCCCGTCCGCCGTCAATGATCTTTTCACGGAATACCCGGTCATTTTTCAGCTGTTTTATCGCCGCCACGAAAGCGCCAATGTTTTCCGGCGGGCAAAGGACTCCAGTCTCGCCATCAGTAACCAGTTCGGGCAGAGCGCCAACATCGGAACAGATCACCGGAACACCAAAATTGTAGGCCTCCAACACGACATAACAGAACCCTTCGTCTCTTGAGGGAATGATAATCGCATCTAACTCGAAAAAATGACGGTCAATATCTTTCACATAACCGTTATATTTAAAGAAACCGGGTAATTTCACTCCCATTTCCTTCGCTTCATCGGCCTGAAACCCCCAACCCCCAAAGGCCTCAAATTGATATTCTCGCTGGACAGGAACAAACTCCTTGGCGATCTGTAAGAAGAGATCAAAGCCCTTTTCATAAGATAATCGTCCAATATAGCCAACTTTCCATTGCGGCGATACAACAGATTTCTTGACCACCGTGCGACCTGGGGTCAGCCCGCAATAGGCCATAGCGATCCGCTCGCGAGGTATCCCCTCTTTCAAGAGATAATCATTGACCAAATAATTAGAAATACAAATGTATTTATCAACCAAAAACCAGGTCAGCCGATTGAGCATCAGCCAGGTGTTGATGTAGAGCGGTGAATTCAGCTTAA
The DNA here is from genome assembly GCA_041658645.1 of Candidatus Margulisiibacteriota bacterium. Classification (NCBI taxonomy): domain Bacteria; kingdom Bacillati; phylum Candidatus Margulisiibacteriota; species Candidatus Margulisiibacteriota bacterium. Next base: position 67,880 of record JBAZZV010000007.1, on the reverse strand, counting down.
AAGCGCGCAGGTTGGAAAGGATGGAAGTCGCGTGCTTAAGCCGGGGAAAAAAGATCTTAAGATGCCGGCTCATGATACTGGTAATTATTTCCTGCGTGAATAAAACATCGACTTTTTCCCTAAGAATTATGCTGATCAGATGAAAAGAGCCAAAAGCCAAATACCACTTTTTTAAGGGTACTTGATAATGCTTGATCGGCCGGCCGCCGTTCAATTCGCTAAAGCCGTTGCTTTCCATAGTGGAAGCGATCACTATCTCGAATTCTCGTAAAAAAGCCGGCAAGAGAGTTCGTAAGAAAGTGTCCGTCCCGCCATAGTTAGTGCCATAATAAAAGATCAGCACCTTCGTCTTTTTGCTTTTGGCTTCGTTGTGGCGCATTGATAATAATAATCAGCTAGATCGTATATTCTTCCGGCCGGTAAATATTGAGGTTCTCCCTGACGAACTCGATGGTTTCCTTGAGGCCGCTTTCCAGGGAATAGCGTGGTTGGTAGCCAAAGAGGTTTTTGGCCTTGGTATAATCACAAAGCAGTTGTTTGACTTCACTCTTCTCCGGCCGAATTCTGACTTCATCGCTGATAATTTTGGCCTGACTGCCGGTCAGCTCCAGTATCTTCTTGGCCAGGTCGCCGATGGTAATCCCCTGACCCGAACCAATATTGAAGACCTCCCCCACCGCAGCCTCGCTCTCCGCGATCTGGATATAACCGAGCACCGAATCTTTAACGTAATTCATATCCCGGACCGGTGAAAGCGAACCCAGTTTGATCTCCGCCTTGCCGGCTAAAGCCTGGCAAATAACGGTCGGGATCACCGCCCTGGCCGACTGCCTCGGTCCATAAGTATTGAACGGCCTGATAGTTGCCACCGGCAGATTGAATGAGCAATAAAAGCTCTCCGCCAGCTTATCGGCGCCAATCTTGGTCGCTGAATAAGGCGACTGCGCCTGCAGCGGATGTTTTTCATCGATTGGCGTGTAGAGGGCCGTGCCGTAGGTCTCGCTGGTCGAAGTATGGACGATCTTTTTTACACCGTGCTCACGGCAGGCCTGAAGCACGTGGAGCGTCCCCAGGACATTGGTCATGACGTACGCTTCGGGCGCCAGGTAAGAATAGGGAATGGCGATCAAAGCCGCCAGATGGAAAACGACCTCCTGCCCTTTGACCGCTTCCTTGACGGCGCCAAAGTCGACGATGTCACCGGAAAATATCTTGACCTGGGCGAGGATATCTTTTGGCAGAAAATCAAGGTTCGCCAATTTATTTTGGGAGTTATAAAGGACGAAGGCTGTTACCTTGGCGCCTCGCCTGACCAATTCCTCGACCAGATGGCTCCCCACAAACCCCTCCCCTCCGGTGACTAATACTTTTTTCCCTTTTAGATCCATATTATTTCTCCCTCCGTAATTTTGAGATCCAATCACCCTTTTTCTCGTCATTAACCTCTTCCAGATTTTTGATCTGTTCGATCGCCAGCCAATGTTCCTTGATCAAATATCCCTTGACCAGCTGTCCCTGCCGGGCGGCGGATTCGATCAATTCCGGCATCGTATAACGTTTACTTGGCACCAGCTCAACGCACTTCCCCTTGACCAAGTAGATCCCGGCGCTAGCCCGGTAATTTAAGGTTGGTTTTTCCCTGATGTCAACGATCCGGTTATCGTCATCCAGGTCGATTATCCCGTAGCTTAGCTGATGAGCAAAGTTGATCATCGCTACGCTGAGATCGGCTCCGGAACGCTCATGGCAGGAGAGGAAATCGGCAAAAGAAAGGTCGGTCATAATATCACCGTTCATCACCAGGAGCGATTCGTCACGCCCGATCTTGATGCCATTCTTCTTGAACAGGGAAAGCGGGCCCGCCGTCCCCAGCGGCGAAGATTCTGATAAATAATTTAACTGGAGTTTCTTGAAGTTTTTTTGCGCCAAATACAGTTTGATCATGTCCCCATGATAGTTGAGCGAAATGTAGATATCATTAAAACCAAAGCGGCTCAATCTTGAGATAATATAATCAAGTATCGGCCGGCCTCTAACCGGGATAAGCGGCTTGGGGACCGCGAAGGTTAGCGGCCTCAAGCGAGTGCCCAATCCCCCGGCCAGGATCAAAGCTTTTTTTGTTTTTTTCCCCATAATCCCTTTGACCAATTATACATTATTTTGAGGTCATTATATATTCCCGACGCCTTTATTTTGAAGGTAAGAAAATCGTCATCTTTCGCGATCGTCGTCCGGTTGAGGCAGAAAGGGTCGGTTTCTTCCGCATCACTGATCCCCAGGGCGAGCAGAGCGCAATCGTAGTTCGCGTCCTTTACCGCCTGGACAACTTCCGGGGAATAATGGTCCCGCCCGCCGTACGGAAAGGCAAAAAGGCCGATCGGCTCGCCAAGTTGAGCTTCGATCTCGGCCTTAGATTCAACTAATTCTTCCCGGTATTTTTCACCCGGTAATTTTGAGGCGGTAACGTGGGAAGCGGTATGTCCGCCGATCTCCATCCCCATTGTTCTCATTGCCCTGACCTTGTCCCAATTCAGCACCGCGGGTAAGTTGGCCGATCTGATTTCTTCTTTAAATCTTGTGGTCAGGTCAGCGGCGATCCGCCGAGCGACAGCTGGCTCCGCCAGCTTGATCGACTTTTCCAAATATAGTTTCATTTTTGAATAATCTTCAATTTGCGGGAGAACAAGGCCGTTCTTTTCATAGGCCGCGATAAAATCCCGCTGATTGTCCCGGCTCATAATATAATCAATAATGTCCCACCAAAATACGACCGGTCCTCCCTTTTGCGCCATTCCGGCGAATTCAGAACAGATAAAAAATGCGGCTGTAAATCCATATTCTTTAAGCAGTGGAGCGGCACAACGGTGATGATTATCATAGCCGTCATCAAAAGTGATGGAAATCCCATTGGCGGGAAGTTTCCGCCCCTCCCGCCTGGCCGCAACGACTTCAGCCAGCGGCAGATTGACATGATACTTTTTTAAATACTCTAATTGCCGCTCAAACATACTGTAATCGACCGTCCCGCATGATATCTTCTCATTGGTCCGGTCGGAAACTCCGTGATACAACAAGATTTGCGGGCCTCTTTTCCTGATCATCAGGTAGAGCCTGATAAAAAGGTCAGAAGAAAATAAATAACCGGCTAAGACCTTTGCTCTCCGCCTCAACAGATCGCCAAAATCAATCTTGAGCGCTTTGGGCAGCCGGCTTTTTAGCCGCTTTATCCGGCGGGGGATTTTTGAGATCAGCCAATGGCTCAAAAAGTAAAATACCCCTCTGGGCTTAAAAGGATAGATCCGAGCGCGGTAAAGAGGCAACTCATCCCTCGACCAATCGAACTTATACGCTTCATCTCCCCGCAACAGGTCAAAGACCTTGATCTTCCCTTCCGCGTAAAAAGCAATCAATAATTGTTTGATCAGCTGGTTACCGGGAGAATATTCCCAGAAATTATGATTATAGGCCGGCGTGTAATAATAGTACTTTCCGTTATAGCTGAAACCGAAGACCAGGGCGACATATTCTTCCCCCAATTTGAGGCCGGAAAGCTCGACCCAGCCGCGGGGAGCGAACTTAGCGGCGACATTCAGATAATGCTTGAGCGTTAAAGGGGCAACGAATTGGCTGCCGGACCCGGCCGCCCAACGCAGCGAATGATGTTTAATAAGGTGATCAAATTCCGAGCGGATCCCCGGCAGATCTTTGATACGGTTGAGGACCGGTGCGCCCTGTTCACGGACCATTTTCGAATATTTTCTCCTAAGCTCATAACGCAAGCGCCGTTTGCTCGGTAATGTTTTTTCCAGTTCTTCCCAGTTATTTGTCCCCCGATACATCTGGAGCGGGACAGCCAGGCTGGCCTTTTTTAAGGTCCGGCCGAAAACCGGCAGTTTGGCCAAGCTCTTTTCCCAGTACGGAAGATTCAACGAATCGCCCGGGAGATAAAGAAATTCGGCCCAGTCCCAGGCCCGCAAATTATCGAGCAGCACCTTAAAGATTAGAGAGAAGCATTTGGCCGGATCACCGACAACGATAAAATCCAGATAATCCGAGATCTCCGGCGCGATGAACTGTAGTTTTCTTTGAGCGGTGATCATCAGGGGGGCGATCGCCGCTAGGCTGTTCTCTTCTTCTACCACGACAATGAAGAGCTGCTGGCCAGCGCCAAACGTCTCCCACCAAGCGGCGAGCCATTCATAAGTCAAAAAAAGATTATCCGCGCCGCTCTTTTTCAGCAACGTATCCCAGTCGTCTTTATTTAATGATTGAAAATCGTTAATTATTCGCGTGCGCATATATCCTCAAGCCCAAGCCGATCAAGCTATTGATCAGGCTCCTTCCGTGGGCCTCGATCTCGCCGACCAGTTGGTAGGGCCTGCCGCCCAAACCGGCCTTAAAGTGAAAGATACCAGGGGGCGTCAGCTTCTCGTCCATCCCCCCCAGATCAAAAGCCCTTCGTCCCGAGCGTTTCATCTCGCAAATCGCCCGCCAAAGGAGGAAGTAATTCGCGTTGATTTGTTTTCCCGCCGCGCTGACCGCCCCACAAAGATAGATAACTGATCGCCCATATTGCGCGAGCAAGATGCTGCCCAATCTTTCCCGCCCTCTGATCGCCTCAAAAACCACCAGCTTACTATTTTCCGGCAAAAGGTCCTGCCAGACTTTTAAGAATTCCGGCGTTAGGCCTGTCCGCAGTCTTTTTTCTTTCAGTAATCGCCGGTAATCCGAAAGAAAACCGGCAAATAATGGTTCGTCGTTCCCAAATTTACACGTTAAGCCGGCGTGTTCGGCCCGATTCAGGCAATTGCGCCATTTCTGCCGCAATTCCCTCCTGATCGCTGCCTCGCTGCCAGTCAGATCGATGATCGCTGATGACCAGCTTGGCCGATCGCTAAAGGACGAAAAACCTGTCGCTTTAAGAAGAGCGTCTTTCCTAGCCCGATCAGCTAGGACTGGAGCGACCAGCAGAAAGGCCTTTTTATTGCCAGCCCAATAACGCTTCAATTCGGTCAGGATCGCTGCCAGCGACGCGTCTTCACATAAAGGGCCGCGATTTATGCGGACCAGCCCTCTTTTAAGCAGGCATTGAGCCACTCCGTCGATCCGATCGCCGTTACGGAAAATAGCGCGGGCTACTTTCCAGCCGCCGGTAATCCTTTTAGCTTCCGCGTATTCCCAGGTCTGGATCGGGCTAAGGCCGTCAAAACGAGCAACTAGCTCATTCCATTCATCCCGAGGAAAATCCCTGATCTCCAGCTCCATTAAGCGGCACCCACTAAGCAAACCGCTTTTCCCAATTCGGACAAAACACAACGCAATTGCCTATCCGCTAAGCCCTGATAGACCGGTAAAGAGAGTAAATGATCGGCTAGATATTTTGCCCCAGGATCAGAAGACGGTGAGTCGGAAAATGTCGCTTCCAGATAGATCCCTTTTCTCTTCAGCCGATCAACAACTTGGTCTCGGCCGTTCAATAATACGGGAAAGGCGAACGGATCGACCCCTGCGGGGAGGCTGTTAAAGATCGGGCTAACGCCCCCAAGATTAGCGATGTTCATAAGATAGAACTGGAAATTCCTTCTGCGGCCGGCAACTAGCCGCGCTTCATCCGTTTGCTCGATCTTTTTGACGGAGGAAAAGGAGATGAACTTATTGGCCGGGTCCGGGCGCGCCGGTTTCGGCCCGCCGTTTACGATCATCGGGTTGAGCCCCAAACGGAACATGACTTCTTTTAATAATAACTTCAAGTGCGGCCAGTTATTGCCGGTGAAGCTGTGAGCGGAGCGGCTCGCGCCCCCTAACCCGGTACCGGACCGTAAAATATACCCGCCGCCGTCAGGAAGCGGGAGGAATTTGCGCAGGCTAAAAACGGCTCCGTCGCCTATGGTTCCCAGATATTTCCCTGCCGCTTTGCTAAAAAGAGCATGAGCACAATCTTCGATCAGCAAAATATTTTTAGCTTTGGCCATCGCCTGGAGCTCAAACAATTTATCCGGGAATCCGAAATAATGGACAAGATAAAGCAATTTAGTGCTCTTATTTATCCTTGAATTTAACTCGTTTATATTTATCTCAAGGTTTTTATTAACGCTATAATATCGAATTTTTACCTTTTGCCTGTTAAAGGCCTCAATCACCGCGGCACAGATAAAGGACGGGAGAAGCGCTTCTCCTCCACCGGATAATTTCAAGCGCTCAAGCAGTTCTTCGATCGCGACCCGGCCACTGGCCGTCAAGGTCATTGCCCGAAAAATCACGGACGTATTGGGCCCGTAAGTATTGGCTACTGCGTAGTTAGGAATGTACATTGTGCATTTTATTTATTAGTTTTCCCGGAAGACCGGCCCAGCATAGTGGATCGAGCCAAACGCCGCCAGCCGCATATTGCAGGCCCTTCCCCCAGTTGCCGCTCTTCAAAATCCGAAAAGCCGTGCTTAAACAAAGCCGCCCCTTATGACGGTTTATCCTGAACCAATCAAACGATCGCTTCCCGGCGTAATCGGCAAATTGGGAATCCAACACATTCATAGTATGCTTCAACATCATCTCTTCGTTAAGGGAGGAAAAATTGCCGCTATGGATAAAGTATTTTCCCAGGACTTCGTGAAGAAAATAAAAGCGGCAGCCGCCCTTGGCGGCCCTAAACCACAGGTCGTAATCTTCCGTAAAATGGACCCGATTTGTCTCTTCGGAAAAAAAACCGACCGCTTCGATCATTTCTTTGCGGAATGAAGTGGCCGAAGTCGAGAGGCAATTCCCTTTAAAGAGCAGCTCGCGGAAGATATCTTGACTGTTTGGGCCATATCTAGCAACCCTGGGTTTTATGGCCTGCCCGCAAACATCTTCATCGTGACACACAAGAGTGATTCCTGGATCGGCAAAGATCTCATTCACCCTGCGCAGTTTTTCCGGATACCAGGCATCGTCCTGGTCAAGCAAAGAGATGATCCGACCACTGGCGTTCCTGATCGCGGTATTCCTGGCCCCGCCCAGGCCTTTGTTCTTTTGCTTTAGGTAGACAATTTTGATTTCCGGGTGATCGCGCCGGTATTGTTCGATCACCGCTTCCGAGCCGTCCGGCGAACCATCGTTAACAATGACTATCTCAAACGAGCGAAAAGTTTGTTCGGCAACGGAGTCGAGTGCCGCGGCAATAAATTTCTCGCCGTTATATACCGGAATAATTACCGAAAAGGCCGGTTTATCCATTCTCCTGCCATTCTTTAACGTATTGAGCCAGCGCGCTTTTCCACTCCGGCATCGGATTGATCCCCAGCAAGTCTAGTTTATAATTTCTCATCGCTTCCGAAGCAGAGCGCGGCGCCGGCAGCGGGAAACGATCGGAACCGACCGGTTTGACCTTTGTTTTCGTGCCGAGGACCTTGACGATCTCCAGCGCTATCTCATAACGCGTACAGCACCCGGTATTAACCAGATGATAACAACCATAAGCGCCAAGGCCGATAATTTCTTTAATCCCGCCTAAAAAATCGCGGGCGAAAGTCGGGCTGCCGAATTTGTCATTGACAACCTCGATCTCCGGCCTGGTCCGGCAGAGTTCGATGATCTTCCCCACAAACTTTTTATCTTTGGCCGGTCCGCCGCCGATCATCCAGCCCGCCCGAAAAATATAAAACTCGGTCAGCAGATCGCGGACGATCAATTCCCCCTGGTATTTTGCTTGGCTGTAAACGTTAAGCGGTTCGGGCCGGTCGAATTCCGTATGGACCTGCCCCTCCCGCCCGTTGAAAACCCCGCCTGTGCTGATATAGATCATGACCGCTTTATACTTCTGGCAAGCCAGAGCTATATTTTGCGTTCCCATGGTATTGGACCGGTAAGCGTGGTCGATCTCACTTTCACATTTGTCAACGTCCGTTTCCGCCGCCAGATGGAGCACAACGGCCGGCTTGTGCCTTGAGATCAGGGTAAAGACTTTGTCACGGTCGGTCACATCCATTTCGGGCAGATCGGTCAGCGCCAATTCCTCATTCCTAAAGACCTCTTGCACGTAGGAACCGACCATTCCGTTCGCGCCAGTCACTAAGATCATTGATTTTTCTCCTTCCTCATGATTTTCTCGACTTTTTTCAAGTCCTCTATGTTATCAACACTATAGGTTTCATGCTCCGACATGACCATCTTAACTTGATAGCCATGCTCCAGCACCCGCAACATGTCGACCGATTCGGCGATCTCCAGCGGCGTTGGCGCCAGCTGGTTGAACTTGATCAGAAAATCCCGGCGAAACGGGATCACGCAGACCTGTTTCAGCATCAGGAGCGATTTGGCCCCCTTTTTCCACGACGGGATCGGTTCACGGGAAAAATAAAGAGCGAAGTTATTCCGGTCGACAACCACCTTGACCTCGTTAGGGTCATCATGTTCGGTCCGTTCTTTCAAGGTAGTCATCAAATTAACCACCTGAAGCGAATCATCCTCAAGCAGAGGAGTGACAGCGGCATCGATCATCTCCGGCCGGATCATCGGCTCATCCCCCTGGATCATCACCACAATATCAACTTTTTTCTTTGTCTCGGCTTCGACCTTGAGCAAACATTCGGCGGTCCGGTCGGAAGCCCGTTCATGCTTAGCCGAAGTCATGACCGCCTGGCCGCCGAGCGAGCCGATATAATCAACTATCTCCTGGTCACAAGTCGCGACATAAACTTCTTTTAAGGACCGGCTCATTTTACTCCGTTGGAAAACATGGCCCAGCATCGGGACGCCAAGGATCGGCGCCAGAGGTTTACCGGGAAAACGGGAAGAAGCCATCCGGGCGGGAATAATACCAATAATATCGCGCTCACTATCCATAAATCCTCCTACCCGACTTTAATGATCGCTTTGCCGATCGCGCCTTTCAGATGCTTTTCCCAAGCAAGATGGTAATCATCAAGACTGAAAATATTTTGCGTCAAAGCGCTCAGGTCCAGGCGGCCGTAGACTTTGACCGCTTCGGCAAAATCCTCTTTGGTACTGCCGACCGAACCGATCAAGCTCTTATCGAAACAAACTAACGATTCAAAATCATATTCCAGTTTCGCGTAAGGCAAACCGAGCAATAAAATCTTTGCCCCGGCTTTGCTTTCGTTAAGTACCCGGTTGAGCGCTTCCGGCCGACCGGTCGCTTCGATCAAATAATCGTAAGCGTCAAGCCCGGCCAGCTCATTAAAACCCCGGATCTTTTTGTCCCGGATCGCGCCGGTCTTTAATTTGTTCCGGTCAAAAACATCAACTTCATAACCGGCCAGGACGATCAGTTGGGCGCAGAGGTTGCCGATCGTTCCAAAGCCGACGACCGCGACCTTCCGGGATCGGCCGGCATCGCCAGCGGTCAGCTTCCTGACGCCGCGCAGGGATACCGCCAGCGGCTCGATCAGGCAGGCTTTTTCCAGCTGGGCGCCCGGGGAAAGACGGTGGACGAACCGGCTGGCCAGCTTCAGATACTGCGCGTAGGCGCCGTTAAAGTTAAGGACGCCGACCTCTTTCCTTTCGGCACAGCCAAGCGGATTATTCTCCTGGCAGGGCTGGCAGTCGCCGCAGCCTAAGATGCACTCACCGACAACTTTATCGCCAACCTCAAAGTCTTTGACGTTTTTCCCTTTCCCAGCCACTAGCCCGGAAAATTCGTGGCCCGGCACGATCGGATATTTAGCCCAGCCGGACTTGTAATAATCAAGTTTACCGCTAAGAATATCCAGATCGGTCGAACAGACGCCGACATATTTGACATTGATGAGCACTTCATCGCCGTCGACAGTAGGGATATCCCTGACCTGGAGCTGATGCCGGTTTGTCCCGGTGATCACTACGCTCCGGTTGCTCTCCGGGAAATACAACTCGGTTTTTAATTCATTAGTCAGCTGGCCGGCACTGTGCTGGCCGTCATAAAGCCCCTTGATCTGAAAGAAGCGGTAAAATGGCGCCTGGGCGATCTTGCGCGGCGACTTTCCCCGGGCCAACCCATAATAAAAATCGCGGCAAGTAAGCAAGGCGAACAGCAGCGCCGCCTGCCTTTTATCATAAATAGAGTCAGGAAAAATCGCCGTGTAAGCGATCGATTCGCGCTTGAAGCGGTTATAGATGCGCCGGTAATTCTCATCGTGGATGTGGACGATCACGGCATCGGCCCGGTAATAAACGTAAAACCCCTGCTTTTGCACCTTATGCGCCCAGTCAATATCTTCCAAGCCCGGCAGGTTTTCGTCAAAGGGAATTCGTTCCCAAAGCGATCGTCTGACTGCCGCGTTGGCATTATTGCCGAAAGACTCTTCGACCAGGATCTTTGATTTATCCCCGAAATTGCCGCGCAGATCGCGTTCTTCGGAAAGCTTTGTGACTTCATTCCCTATCTGCCGGCCATAAACCATAGCGATCTTATCATCCTCAAAAGACTGAATTAGATTATTTAACCAAATATTATCCTGTGGATAAGCGTGGCCGCTGACAAAGATCAAATAATCGCCGTTCGCGTTCCGGCAGCCCAAATTGAGCGAGCGGCCGAAAGAAAACTCCTCCGACCTTATTTTGACGATCTTGACCGGATACCGCCCGGCCACCTCCAAAGTGTTATCGGTTGAGCCGGAATCAACAATTATTATTTCCCAGTTTTTGTAGCTTTGCGACTTAATAGTCTCAAGTAATCTGGCCAGGTGCGCCCCTTCATTGAACGTCCTGATGATGATCGAGGCTTTAACGTTAGCCACCGGAGACCTCCGCGAAGGCGGTACACGGCATGCTGTCAACCTGACTGACAAAAAGCGGAATGGCAAAAAACCGCTTGATCCTGGCCCGGCGGGCGATCGCTCCAAGATTGAGATCTTCAATAATCATCAGGCGGCTCTTATCTTTTAGCAGCAAGCGGTGCGCTTCTCCCCCCAGCTCAAGATGAGGAAAAGAGGCAATGGAAATAGTGTCAATGCCGATCGCCTTAAGCCCTTTGAATTTTTCGCGGATAAATCCGGCCGCTTCCGGATGAAGCCAGGGACTATTGCTCACATACTCTTTTTTCTGCCGTTTTTTCCAAAAACCAGTCCTGAGCAACAATAAATCACAATTTCTGGGACAAGCTTGCAACTCGTCCGCTCCAATGCTCTCCCCTGCCCGTTTTGGCAGATCGATCAGGTGCGGCTTATCAAAGATAAAATCGTTAATGGCAAACTCGCCGACCCTTTTGCCCTGCCGGTCAAAATGATACGGGGCGTCAATGTGGGTGCCGTTATGGTTAAAAAGCGTGATCTTATAAGAATTCCAAGTCGCCCCTTTATTGAACGAATCGATCGCCTCGATCTTGTTTGGCAAATTGTTGGTAAAAACCGGCATTTTGTCTTCTAGGTCATAGGAAACCCTGATAATCTTCATTTCTCACCCCTTCGGCTATGTTTCAACCCGACTAGAAGATTATTTAAGGTGTTTTTATGAACGGCTGCCCAGGCGAGCGGACTGCTGTTAGCATCGTGGGCCGAAAGCAGGCAATTAGTCATTTTCCGGAGCGGACTGTTCTTAGGCAAAGGCTCAGACTCAAAGACATCGAGCCCGGCGCCGGCGATAAGCTTTTTCTTTAAAGCTTTAACCAGCGCCTTTTCATCGATGATCGGCCCGCGAGCAGTATTGATAATGAACGCATTTGGCTTCATCAGCGCGAACTCTTCAGCGCCGATCAAATGGCGGCTGGTTGAGTTAAGCTCGCAATTGAGACTGATAAAATCGGCTTGTGCCAGCAGTTCCCTTTTAGACAATATCTTGGTCCCGGTCTCTTGAAGAAAAGCGTCATCGATCTTAACAATATCGGTGCCGATCGTCTTCATGCCAAAAGCGGCGGCCCGCCGGATAACTGCTTTGCCGATATTGCCGACGCCGATCACCCCCAGCACGCGCTCTTTAAGCGAAACGCCCTGCGTCTTCTGCCATTCGCCCCGGCGCATGGCAGAAGTGTTCCAGGGAATATTTCTGGCAAAACTAAGCATGTAACCAAGAACGGTATCGGCGACCGGATCGGTGAACGCGTTGGGCGTGTTATAAACACTTATACCGAGTTTTTCCGCCTCGGCCTTATCGATCGAATCGATCCCTGTCCCCCATTTGGCGATAACCTTGAGCTTTTTCGCTCGATGCAAGACTTTCGCCGTAAACCGGTCGTCCCCGCAAATCACGCCGTCAAGATCCCCGACCAGCTTAAGCAGGTCCGCTTCTTCCAATCTTTCGCGGACTTTCGGCACAACGATCGCAATCCCGTTCTCCCGGAAAAAAGATTTGAATTCGCTGATCACCGGCTGCAGATATGGGGCGGAAACCAGCACTTTCCATTTCATGTTAGCAATTCCTCCAGCTTTTTGGCAAAGGTCATTTGCGGATCGACCGAGAGATCACCGAATTGATCCGCCAGCGGTTCCAAACCATGCCGTTTCATTTCTGCCGTTTCACCCTCGTCGGCTATCTTATCCAGCACCCGCGATAAAGAGGTTACATCATTGACCAGATGAATCGCTTTAGGGTATTCAAGCATCGGATTATGGCTGAATTGGGCCTGACAGCTATAAACAATAGGTACGATACCGAGCGCGATCGCTTCCAAGGCGACCGTACCGCCCGTCAACAAAACCGCATGAGAAACCGAAATATAATCATATATTATAGCAGAATTAGGAACGATTTCGGATTCAGCCGGCACTTGACCAGTCAATTGACCGTTCACCGCCAGATTGGGGTGGAATTTGATGAAACTATGGTAACGGCTACCGCTCTTCTTTAACGCCGCTGAAAAGTCGCCCAACAGGGAAAGCGTTTCGGGCACCAGCGGAGAAGTGGCCAGAAAAATATTCTTTTGGGCCGCCGGCAATGAGTATTTGGCCAGCAGCTGGGGCAACGGTGGCCGGCGCAACGCATAATTTACCAAGGATCGTAGCCTCAGCGCGCCTCCGACAACCACCCGGTCAGAGGGATAACCGGCCCGTTTCATGCATTCGGCCCCTTTTTGACCGCAAGTAATGATGTGATCGGGCAAAGGCATGTTGTTACTATTATCTCGGCCGCGCCAATACGCCCCCAGCTCGCCGGCCCGAAACACATAGTTTAGGAAATTATTACTTAGCGCGGAATGCTGATAACCGATGCTTTTGGCCTTACCAAGGGTATTGTAGAGCAACGCCCGTTCCAGCGGCTGAAATTCAAGACGGAAGATGATCGCTTTGAACCGCTCCAGGCCGAGCCGATTAAAAGCGGAATAAAGCCAGAGCCAGTTGAACAATTGTCCGTTCAACAAAGAAATATTTAATTCTTCACGGATAAAATCAGAAAGATCTATCCCCTTAACCTCCAGCGTCCTCTCTTTGATCAGCTTGAACAGGCCATGAAGTTTCAGGACCAGACGGGAATTAAACGGAGCCAATAAGTCGTTTATACCGATAAACTGGTCCAGAAAGACCACTTTTTTATTTTGGCCCAAACTCTTCAGGTCGCGGCGGCTGGTAAACAGGGCGCGCAGGCCGGTAAAAAGCCAGATCAACTGGTAAACAGCGCGCTTTCCCTCCAGCTTATCGCCGATATTGCCAAAAAATATATCGCCCTTTTCCACCGCCGGACGGCGCCACCACCCGGGATACAAGCTAAAGAACGCTAGTCCGCCCGGCGCAAACGTTTTGACTGACCCGATGCATGACAGACGCAAAAAAGATCGCTTAATGACCATGCGCCCTAGTTCGATAATTCCCGTCCAGTAGTAAGAGCGCGTGAACTTAAAAAGGCCAGGCGCGTATATTGGAGCCGCGCTTGGCGCGTCCTGATCGACGAACTTAATCTTTTTTACCCGCAACAAAGCGCTGACGGCTCGCCTAAGATTGTCATCAGCGATAAATAGGCGGAGCTCATCATATGTTTTCTCCTCCAACAAATAATACAAGCGGAGAAAAGCATAAAGCCGGTGGACCGTCTTATCCAGCCAGATGTTTTTTTCACTGACATTAAGGAACCACCACAAGTTTATCCGGCCATAAGCAAATGCTTCCCTAGGAAAACCGGCGATAAAATTAAGATAGAGCGCTCTAGCTTCTTTTTCCGCCCTAAGGGAAATATCAGCAGAATCAACGGGCGTTATCCCGGCAAGCGCGCGGGCCTTGAGCGCTTCGGCCGGAGATATCCCGAACGTTAGAAGATGAATAGCAACTTTCCGATCATCCGCAGGAAGGCCTCCCCATTCACGGCCCAGATCATCCGCCACTATTAAAACATTTTTTCTTGCTTCAGCCATGATTTATTATTTGCGCTTACTCCTCCGGAACGACCAAATAAAACCTGAGATAATAAAGCAAAGCGTTCCTATACCGGAAAGCCAGAAAGAATGAATGAGCATTTTGGGCTGGTACTTCAAGATAACCAGATTTCGCCCTTTATCGACCATAACAGCACGAAAAGCGCCGTAAGCCGGCATTATCTCTGTCAGCCGGCCGTTAACACTGGCCAGCCAATCAGGGGCAAAATTCTCTGCCAGGATAAGCTGCTGCCTGCCGCTGGAATTCACATCGATCACAATCCGGTTATCAGAATAATCGGTGATTGCAAGCGTTCCCCCTGAACCTCTCAATTGTGACAAAGCTTCGATCTGCTGCGGTGAAAGATCCCTCCGATCATAGACCACCTGGCGCTTAAGTTGCGCCTCCGAATGTTTGTCGATGTAATCAACGATCTCTTTTTCCCCGCTGACCAAAGCATAATTATTGGCGAGAAAAAACCTCGGCGACCAGGAGTTTATTTCATAAACGTAATAATCCATCGGCTGAAACAATGTCTTTAAATACCACTTGATCTTTGAGCGTTCAGCCAGCGCGGCAAAATCATCGCCCTTGTTGATCATTTTCATTCCCCGGCGGCCGGGGTCACTGATCCTGTACAAAGAGAAAACATACCGAACATTATGCAAAGCCAGCAGATCGGGCCGGAAGGATATTTGATCGATCGGCCCATGCTTATTAGTGCTGTCGATCAGGTAAGCTTTGTAGGGATACGACAGGAATTCATCCCTTTTATCTTTGATGACCGATTCCCAATAAACCGCGTAACGACGCGAGTATTGTGAGGCATAGCCCCCGGCCACCTGATAACCATTGTAAAACCCAACCGTCGGATGCCAGTTGAGCCGTTCGGTCCGGTTAATAAAAGCTATTCGATAATCATATTTGTGCGCCGACCGGTACTTTTCAAACAGCGGCGAGCGGAAAAACGTTTTATAAGACGGCCCATCAAGCACCCTTAACAGCGCCACATTGGTCAATCTTTCCGCAAAGATCAGCAGGACAACAAAACCGACGAGCCAGGCGCGTTTGATCCGGAACAATTTAAGCAGATTGATCCCAACGAGAAACAGCAGGGTGAAAGTGATCAATATGAAAAGACCGATATGCCGGTCATAACCTGGTTTATTGAAGTAGTAATACAACAACAGGAAAACCGAGCTCGCGATCAAGAGAGAATATTTTCGAAAGTGCTCCTGGATCAAAACCATAAAAGCTTCAAAATTCGCGATAATTATCAGCAAAGTAATGAAGGGAGACGGCAGAAGAAACCTGGATAACCGATAATCCTTCAAAGGCAAGTGTTGTCTTAAGTTCTGGAACCAGGCCGCTGAATCAACAAAAAACGCAAAAAAGAGAACCACAAGATAAAAATATAACAGCGCCCGGATCAGCTTGTCCCACTTCTTAAAACGGAGCAGACCGAACAAAAAGATAAAGGTCGAGATCACGCCAAAGTTCATGGCCGAAGCGCCAATCGTATAATTGAACAGCCCCTTTAAGCGCTCGATCAAAGCGATCGGCTGGTCCGGTATCCACTTGACCAGACCACGGCTGCCGATGCTGGTACTGGAAAATAGGGAAATTATCACTGGCAGGTTCATAACGACAACAAACGACCAAAGCCAAGAAAAAGCAACCAAGAGTTTTTGGCGCCTGTTCCTGTCCGGAGTAGCAAAGAAAATGAAAAACAATTGGAAGACCGCGATAAAAGGAGCCCCTTTAGCCAGGTAAATATTAGCAGCGGCAACCAGCAAGCCTAAAAAGCTTAAAAGCCTTCTTCCTCTCTGCTCCTCAAAGACAAACCTCTCCAGGCAATAAAAAAGGAGCGGTATTGTCGCCAGGTCAAAGATCCGCCAGTAAGTCAGGCTGAAAGTCCCCAGCGCCCACAACAAACCGCCCGCAAAACTCGCCTGATCATCAGTCTTCAGATAATATTGCAGAAAAAGATACCCGCCGTAACCGGCCAGGATAAATTGCATCATCGTAACCGCGACAAACGCCCACGGGTCCCGGAACAAACCGCCCACCAGCATCGGGAGGAATAACCAATTTATGTCCATATATAAGAATGGCAGCCCGCCCAGATAATCCGGGAACCAGAGCGGCAGGTGGAACGACAGGACGCGCCTGGCCATTTCAACCTGATACGGCCAGAAGGAGTCCAATTGGTCATGGAGCTTCAGTAGCATCTGCTCGCCAAAAATGAACCTATCTAAGTGCGCGACAATCGCGGCAAGCAAAAAATAGAAGAAAAAACGAATCCCCTTTAATTGCCAAAGCCCAAATATTCTTTCCTTTATGTATTGCATATTATCTATCCGGACGCTCAAGAACCGCCAGGCAACGGGTCGCCGCCAGGTTAGCCCATAACGGCCTGGTCCGCTCTTCCATTTGATATAATCCGCGAACGATAAACACTGGAAACTGCCAGGGCTGAAAGCCGCCGGTCAACAGATAACTGAGACCAGCGAAGGGAACGACCTTGCGCAAATGTAAACCGCTTTCAGAATTTCCCCCCTTCAGCGGAGAGTTGCGTTTTACTAAACAAAGGCGAGGAATTTCAGCGTTGCCGCTCATCGGCTCTTTGTCCTTGGGGAAAGCATTATGCCAAACATCCTCGACGACCACGCAATCCTCATGGTGCAAATATTTATAGAACAGCCTGGAGAATATGGTCGTATAAGGTTCGATCATGACCAGGCGCCCGCCGGGACGCAACACTCTAGCGATCTCACGAAAAGCGACCAACGGCGACTTCAAATGATGCAATACATCTACAAAAAAAACATTAGCAAAGCTTTGGTCATCGAATGGGAGTCGGTGGGCATCACATACCACTTTTATTCCCGGATAAGGAAAGATATCAGAAGTTGTAACATCTTCAACGACATCAGACAGGAATCCGGGCCCGCTACCAAGCTCCAATGCTGGCCCGGGGATAAGTTCCTGCCGTAAAAGATTGGCAAACACTTCGCGATAATAATAACGGAGCGAGCCCTTTGCAAGATATGTCTTGCGATGATCTTCAACCCAATCAAGTTTATGTTGGTCTTTAAGCATTTTTAACTCCTGGGTTCATAAGTTCATAACTTTAAATAAATTTCAGCTTTTTCGCCGCGATACCGCTCATTTTCAGCAACAAGAAGCCGTCGCGAAAACGGGAAATATTTGTCGTGCCGTAAGTCCTTTCGCCATAACGGACAGGCAGATCAAGAATTTTCAGATTGAGTCTGGCGGCACCGAAAAGAAGATCAAAATCACCAAAGGGGTCAAAGTCACCGAAATAGTTGCGGTTGGCTGCGATCTTCTCATAATCACTCCGCCACAGGACCTTGGTGCCGCAGAGCGTGTCACGAACCTTTTGTCCAAGCAGGTAGCTAAAAAGTTTGGCAAAAAATCGGTTGCCCAACAGGTTGAGAAAACGCATCGCTTTTTCATCCATCGGGTAGATCAGGCGGCAGCCATTGACGAATTCGGCCTTATTGCGCGCCAGCAGGTTAATGAACTTCGGCAAGTCCTCCGGTGCGACTGTAACATCAGCGTCAAGGATGATCAGGATATCGCCTCTGGCGCTGGCAAAGGCGTGGCGAACCGCATCCCCTTTCCCTTTTCCCGGCTGCTGCAAGAAGCGCCAATTCTTTTCCGGATTCCGCTCGATCATCTCCCGGATGCGCTCCGCAGTATCATCCGTGGAATTGCCTTCAATCCATATCACTTCGGAACCGTCCCGCAATGCCGGTAAACGATCGGATAGCTGCTGCAGATGACCAGCTTCATTCCGGCAAGGGATCACGATACTGCAGGTCGGCTCTTTTGCCGGAACACTCGCCTGTTTAATTGGTCGGGCAATGATGCCAAACATCAGGTTCAATTCACTGATCAACGGCAGATTACCGACATAACGATTTATCCACCTCGAAACCGGCCCCAAATTAAAGGGAAAGATTATATAATTGGCGCCGCGGATGATGTCATATTCAGCTGTCTGGAGCATTTCCCTGACAATATCCGAACTCAACCAGTTATTAACGGGGTTCTTGACCTTGAAACCCAGCCACTCCGCGATTTGGAGCGGTATTTGCCAGACCCGGCTGTAGCTGATGACGATTATCCTGGTCCGCGGATGACAGACCGTATGAAGCGCCTCAAAAACCGCCTGAACATCATGCATCTCCGTGATGCTATTGCATAACAAGACCACGTCAAATTTCTCGTTAAGCCCCGTCAAAAGAGCGGGATCCTGCGCATCCCCGACAAAAAAGCTAAGTTCATTATTGGCATGCTTTTTTCGCGCCAGCTCGATCATCCCAGCCGAAATATCGATTCCCACACCCCGGGCGACATCAAGCGAGGCCAGCATGTCGCCGTTGCCGCAGCCGATATCTAAAACTTTTTGGCCGGGAATGATGACCGAGGAGAGAAAACGCTTTAATTCGTTGTAATAACCTTTAGTTCGCCGTTTGCTCTCATCAATTTTTAATGAATTATTATTGTAATAATCCCTGACCTTGGCAACTGTTTTATTTACCACTATTTGTCGCTCCTTTTACGCTTTGGCTTGAATATCGACTTTGCCAATAAGGGTCGTTCTTCAATAGTGCGATCACCCGCCCGATGTCTTCCGGCGTATCAACCGGCTGGGTGATATATTCCGACACGCCGGAAGCGATCGGCAAATCATGCTCGATCGCCCGGAGCATATCTATCCCTTCGATCAGTTCGAGCGGCGTCCGCTCCAGCCGCGTAAATTCCTGAAGAAAGTCACCGCGAAAACCGATGACGCAAGTCTGCCGATAGAAGACCGCTCTTTTTTTGACATCAAAGACCGAAGCCGGTATCGCCTGCCTGGTCAGGTAGATCAGCCGGTTATGGCGGGAAATGACCGCTTTGATCCGGTGATGATTTTGCAGATCGGCCTCATCTGTAATTCTTTCAATCAGATTAGCACACCTGGCCGACGGGTCGTTTTTTAGCTTTTCGATCGTCAGCTCGATCACCGGCGGCGGCATGGCCGGCTCATCCCCCTGGACATTAAGGACCAGATCATTGCCGGAAACATAACCAAGCTGTCTGGCCGCTTCAGCGACCCGATCCACCGCCGAAGGGCACTGGGTTGAGGTCATAACGATTTTAGCGCCAAATTTCTCACAAGCCTGAAGAACTCGGTCTTCACAGACAGCCATGACCACCTCCTCGACCCCTTTGGCCAGCAAAGATCGCCGATAAACGTGCTCGATCATCGGCATCCCATCGATGATAGTCAACGGCTTTTCGGGGAATCGCCAGGAGCCAAGCCTGGCTGGAATAACTATTAATGTGCGCATCAGTTGTTCTCCATTGCGATAATTTTATCTGCTCCCCATTGAGACGTGTATTCTTTATTTGCTCGCTTTAAGACCGCTGCTCTGCTTTCTCCCGCCGCTAAGCCATCTAGGCAGGAGCGCAAATAAGAACCCATTCTCTCTCCCGCCCGGCCGTCCCGATAAGGATCGAGCTTATCACAATACTTTGTCCAATCGCCCAGATCGGGTAAGTCGCCGCGATTATTTTTGTACTTTTTAAGAGCAGCGATCAATTTGTCAACATCATCGAATATTAATCTCCCCTCTCCCCATTTGTAGAACTCGTGGGAACGGAATTTTGTCAGGTCGCAATGAATGCCCCGACAACCGGCTATGGCCGATTCAATGACCGCGGTCGAGATGCCGATCCCAACTGCCATGTCGCCGGCCGCCGCAGCGTCAACAGGCAAACGGCCTATTTCTTTGTTAAAGCGGAAACATCTGCCTGTTGCCATTAATTTATTTAAAGCCGGCAAAACCTGGCCAAGATCAGCCAGAAATTGCGGTTTTTTTGTTTTGATTATTATTCCGATGCTCTCATCTTTCAGTGCCCAGTTGATAAATGCCAGATAATATTTTTCCATCATTTCTTTTGAAAATTGATATTGCGGCCCAAAAACATTGTCGAATAAAGCGATCACGAACGCCGCGCCTTTCGCTCGCAGCTTTTCACGTACCGGCCGGGATCTTTTGAGTATTTCCTTAAAAACCAGATCATTTGGATAACCGGTCACGACATTTGTCGTGATCTTATTAAGGTTGGGCGACAAATAACAATTGGAGCGCGGCGTCCAGCTAAAAAAGACATCTTTCACATGATACCCAAAATACGTTTCTACGTTTAGAAATAACTCTGAGCGCTGCTTGCCAACAGCCAGACCAAGCTGGCCGGCAGCAAAAGCAATTGTTTTAGGGATATGATCGATCCCGCCTTCCCCAATTATGAAATTGATCTTAACGTTAAAGTCTTGATAAAAGGCTCGCCAGTAATTAACTGCTAGGAGCAGCTCTTTTCCCTTGGCCATGATCCATTTATCAACACTATTACCGGGCCTGATCGCTGAAGGGGAGAGTTCCAACCTCTTCGCCGAGCCAGGCCGCCAGACTGGGGCGTTTTTTCTGGCAACCGATCCGCGATTCAACGACACCCAACGCATCCCCATTTTTTCGATCTGATCTAAGACGTTTTCGGCAACCGGCCTACCAGTGACATTGTCCGCCCCTTCAAAATAGACCAGAACCTGGCCCGGATCGATCCGGCTCTTGGCCAACCAGACAAAATCAGACCGCCGCTCGAGATTTAACCCCTCGGCATAAGCGACCGCGAGCACCGGCTTATTGACCGAAGAAAGAGCAGGCCGGTCAGCAGGCTTTATTTCACGAAGAAACCTTAATAACGATCGGCCGATCGCTATTAGGATCGATTGACCGGATTTACGTTCTTTAAAAGTTATTAAATACTCCTGATCGTCCCAGACCCGCCGAAACAGGGCGAAAATCCCCTGATCAGTTGTGAAAACCAGTTCCCGGGCACTTGACGTGGGCTTGTTCCTCTTTTGCCATTTAGCAACGCAAAGATCGCGCGCGATCTGATATATCTCGGTCTTTAACGATTTTTGGAAGAAGACGATTGTTTTATCGCTGGGCAAGACTTGCTCGATCTTTTGATAGATCGGTAATTCAGATAACAGCTTGGACATTTTTAAAGCTAATTCTGAAGCCAGCGTCTCCACTTCATATTTTAATGAAGCGCCGGATTCGCTTTTCATCTCGCCCAGGTCATAAGCCAAAGTCATCTGATTTTATCCCCTAACAAGGCTTCAGCCACTTTAAGGTCGTATTCGGAATCTATATCGAGCGATCTTTCAGCCGGCATCACATACGCCATGGTTTCTTCGGTAACGAACGCTTTCTTTTCCAGCAGCCAATCGACGCGCGCGCAATAAACGGCGCCATTGAGAGTATACGCTTTCGGCAAATCCTGGCGGCGCAGGATAAATTTCTCTGTTGAGATCAAGGGGCGCAAATGATTCTCACGGTCAACGGAAAATGTCCAGTAAAGGCTTTTCCCCGCTTCGACTACCGAGACGCATGAATTTGCTTTTGTTTTAAGGCACATTTCAATGCAACCATCAATATCCGCCGCTGCTCTCAGCGGTGAAGTCGGCTGCAATAAAACAACATAATCGTATTTGTCTTTTAGGATCTTTAAAGCATGTAGTACGACCTCAATCGTCAAAGTGCCATCCCCGGCTAATTCAATCGGGCGCACAAAAGGAACCTCGCAACCGTTATTTCGTGCTACAGCTATAATTTCCTGGTCTTCCGAAGACAGGATCAAACGATCAAGCTGTTTTGACTTTTTTGCCTGCTCGATCGTCCAGACGATGAGCGGTTGCCCGGCGACCTGCTTCAGGTTTTTACCGGGAACCCCTTTGGACCCGCCCCGCGCCGTGATGATGCCGAGAATTTTACTCATGATTGCCTAAAACCCCGGAAAGATTGATCTTTTTCCAGATATAATTTTTTAGCGGTCTCTCTGGCCTTGATCCTTTGATGGGAGTAATAATTCTCGATCAGTTGGATGTTGGCGTCATGGAGCGCCCGCAATACTTCATCCTCGGTCATCTCGGTAAAATTAACCGACAACAGATCGGAATTAGTGTGTTTATTTTCATAGAAGTCGGCGCAATCCTTGAGCAGCCCTTTTTCGATCGCGTAATAGTACAACGGAGAGCCCGGGTAAGGCGTGACTGGTCTGATCGTCCGCAGCTGCGAATGGTCGTCGTATTTCAATAAAAACTCCATCCCCAGGCGCAGCGACTCGGCATTCTCGCCGATATTACCAAAAATAATATTATAGCCCGGGCTGATCCCGGCCGCCAAAGTGTTTTCTATCCCTGTAATAATTTGCTTGACGGTCAGAGCCTTATTCATCGCCCGCAACGCTTTTTCATCCATTGATTCAATTCCATAATTAATAAAAACACACCCGGCTTCCTTCATCAGCTTTAGAAGATCGGGCTTGGCGTAATTCAATCTGCCGTTGCAATCCCATTTAATGTTCAACTGCGCTTTTATGAATGCCCGGCAAAGCTCTTCCGTCCTGGCGACCGAGGACATCAGCAGCTCATCGCCAAAGGCGATATAAGTAATGCCGAATTTCCTTTTCAGCAATTCGATCTCCTCGATGATGCTGTCGCTCCGTCGCGGCCGGAAACCCTTGTCCATCCGGTAGCAGAAATTGCATTCAAAAGTACAGCCCCGCCCGGAAAGGATCGGCATGACAAAGTCGGCATTGGTCGCGTGGGGCATCCGCAGCAGCCGATAATATTCTATTGGGAAGAGCTCATAAGCCGGGAACGGGATGGAATCTATATCTTCGATCAGGGGCCGGCGTTCGTTAACAACAACCTTGTCGCCCTCCCGGGAAGCGATCCCTTTGACCTCCTTCAGCGGCAATCGCTGCGCCACCGCTTCTAACAATTCGATTATCGTTCTTTCGCCTTCGCCGATGACCACCGCGTCAGCGCCGGTCTTTTTCAAGAAGTACTCCGGCTCCGGTGAAGGACCGTGGCCGCCGATGATGTAAAAAGGCCGGTTCTTAGCGCGGTTGATCGCCTCGGATATTTTCAGCAATTTCCTGTATTGGTAATAGCCGCCGACCACGCTGACACCGATAAAATCATACCGGTTCTTATCAAGATGGGCCTGAAGATGCGATTCGGGATAATGATGCTGATCCTGGCTATAAATCTCTACTTCGTGGCCGGCTTTAAGCAACACGGCGGCAATATACCCCAAACCCTGGGGGAACCAGTGAATATAGGAGTCGTTATCATAAACTACCAGTAAAACTCTCAAGCCATTATCTCCCTCATGCCGGAAGCAAGTCTCCCAGCGTCTTTATTATTTCCGACTTATTTAGCTGTTCGGCGCTGGCTGAATTGTAATCGGCTGACGGGCTGCTTGACTTCTTGTCAAGCATCCCGGGCAAAATTGTGTACATTTTACCGTCATCAACGGCATTGGTCATTTCAATGTGCGTCATCAACTCTTCGTGGAACTTTTCTCCCGAACGCATACCGATCTCCTTAATTTCGATCTTTTTGGGGTCATGACCATACCTGCCAGCCAGCATTTCGATCATCGCCTCCGCCAAAACTCCGACTTTGACCGCCGGCATTTTAAGGATAAAGATCTCTCCACCTTTGGAGCCGACCGCGGCGTTCAAGATCAGTTCTACCGATTGCGCTATGCTCATGATAAACCGGGTCATGTTGGGATCGGTTACCGTCACCGGCCCACCCCGTTTGATCTGATCCAAAAATATCGGGACGACTGACCCGCGGGAAGCCAGCACATTGCCGAAGCGGACGCAGGCAAAAGCCGTTCGGCCCAAACCCTTATAATTATTGGAGGAGATGGTGATCCTTTCGGCCAGTAATTTGGTGGCCCCCATGACATTGATCGGATTGACTGCCTTATCAGTGCTTATATTAATGACCTTCCCGACGTTCTGGAATAAGGCCTCTTTGATCACATTCTGTGTTCCGATAACATTTGTTTTCACAGCTTCAAATGGATCAAATTCACAAGCGGGCACATGCTTGAGCGCGGCAGCGTGAAAAACTATATCAATTGAGTCCATCGCCCATTTTAAACGCTCTTCATCACGGATATCGCCGAACAAGAAACGCACTTTGCCTTTGCTGCCGTATTTCTGAGACAAATTAAATTGGGCATCCTCATCATTGCTGAATACTCTGATAACGGAAGGTTCATATTTAATGACCTGCCGGACGATCTCGCTGCCGATCGAACCCGTTCCCCCCGTCACCAGGATCTTTTTGCCGGAAAAGTAATCCTTCATTTTTTCACTCCTTGCAGCGCCGCTTTAAGCGCTTTGACGACTTGATCGATCTGACTTTCTGATAAACGGTTAAAAAACGGCAGCGCGATCGTCCGATCAGCGACCGCTTCAGTGATCGGGAAATCACCTCTTTTAAAACCGAATTCTTTTTTGTAAAATGGCTGTAAATGGATCGGCGGGAAATAGGCGCTGCAGCCGATCCCCTTGGCCCGCAATTCCAAGATTATCCGGTCGCGCTGGGCAGAAGAGAATTCATCGGCCAACCGCACGACATAGACAAACCAGCTTCGTTTAATGCCAGCAGTTTCTCTCGGCGGCAGGATCAACCCCTGAATACCTCTCAATTTTGCCTCATAAAGATCCGCCGCTCTTTGGCGACGTTTTAACAGTTCAGCGATCCTTTTCAACTGGGCGATCCCGAGCGCGCAGTTAATGTCGCTTAAGCGGTAGTTATAACCCAGCCGGCTGTGCGCCAACCAACCCATACCATCATCCCGCCCCTGATTACGCATGCTTCTCGCCAACAATGCGATCTTTGCGCTGTTAGTCGCGATCAAGCCGCCTTCGCCGGTGGTCATCTGTTTGTTGGGATAAAAAGCGATAACAGAACAGTCGCCGAACGTTCCGGCTTTCCGGCCGTCAATCTCTGCCCCCACCGCCTCACAGGCATCTTCGATCACCGACAAACTATGTTTATTGGCGATCGCCATGATCTTTTTCATGTCGCAGGGATAACCGAAAACATGGACCGGCAGGATCGCTTTGGTCTTTTTGTTTATCTTGCCAACGATCTTCTTGACATCGATATTGAGAGTGTCGGGATCGATATCGACAAAGACAGGCCTGACCCGTTCAAACAGCAGACAGTTAGCGGAAGCGATAAAACTAAAAGGGGTAGTAATGACCTCATCATCATCTTTTAGACCCAGCGCTCTGACGCAAAGATGGAGGCCGCTGGTCCCGCTGTTGACGGCGACCGCATGTTTAACACCCAAATAGGCCGCGAATTTATTTTCAAATTCCGGCAGTTTCGGCCCCAGGCTTAAGTTCGGTGTCCTTAAAACAGCCAGAACAGCTTCTCTTTCGCTGTCAGTAATATCCGGATTTGATAATGGTATTTTCATTTCTTTCCCAGCTTTTTGACAACTTTGGCCGGCACGCCGAAAGCCACGCAATTGTCCGGTATATCCTTATTGACGAAAGAAAAAGCGCCGACAATTGAATTCTTGCCAACTGTAACCCCCGGCATAACTACGCAGTGACTGCCGAGACAACTGTCTTTCTTAAGCCAGACTTTCCCATTTTTGCCGTCGATCGTGGAAACAGAATAGATAGAACAATGCGAGCCGACCTGGACTCCGGCCTCGATAACTACTCCGTTCTTGGCGTTGATATATGTAAATGCCCCGATATCAGTCTTGTTGCCAAGCACCAAGTTATTCGCATGCTGGATCAGCCAGTTATATTTGGTTAATTTACCCTCTTTAATCGCAGGCAAACGCCATTTCTTAAATCTTTCCGCCATGATCATCTCCTAATAGGTTATTTGTTTTTGTAAAAAATCACGGTCTATCCCGATCTTGCTTAAAACTGCCGCGATCTTTTCACCGGCGCGGCCACTACCGTATGGATTGACGCAATGATCGATCTGCCGGTGAAACTTATCATCAAATAAGGCTCGTTTGATTGCCTTTATTATTGCTGATTGCTTATGCGGCACATCGATAACATTCTTCCCCCGCTCTCGCCCCGCTTGCCTGATCCCGATATTAACCACCGGCAGTTTAAATAAGGGGGTTTCGATGATCCCGCCGCTGGAATTGCCGACCAGAACTGAAGTATATTTTAACAGACTCAGGTAGACTCTGCGCGGCAGATTTTTAAAGAGCCGGATATTGTCGACAGTTCTTAGTTTTTCGATCTCTCTGATTATGGTCCTGCCGCCTGCGTCAGAATTAGGATAGATCACTACCGTTGGCAGATTAAACTGTCTAACCGCAGCGATCGTCCCCTTGATCTGTTCCCCGGCTTGTTCTATTTGGGTCGTGACCGAATGCTGCAGCAGCACCAGGACTGGTTGAGTAAAATCAAAACCTATTTCAGCCGCTAACGCTTTTTTTGATAATAATGGCTCATGCAAAACCGTATCCAATCCGGGGGCACCAACCAAAAAAACACGCTTTGGCTCTTCCCCCAGCTTAATTATCCTCTCCTTACTTTCTTTTGATGCCGGAAAATGGATATGAGCCAGTTTGGTGATCGCGTGCCTGGCCGACTCATCAAGGCCGGCCATGCTGATATCCCCACCATGGATATGGGCAACGGCAATATTCATATAAGCGCTAGCGATCGACGCCGCCAAGGCCTCGGTCCGGTCACCCAAAACCAAAGTGACATCCGGCCTTATCGAGCTCAGGGCGGCCGCCAGCCCCGTAATGCCACGGCCGATCGCTTTAGCCATGGCTGCTCCGTCATTGTTAGCCGGGTCCATTTTCACTTGCTGATCGATCCGGAAGCCATCTTGTTGGATCAAGCCGGCCGTCCGGCCAAATTGAGAGGAAAGGTGCATGCCGGTCGCGATCAATGATAGTTTGAGCTCAGGCCGGGCCCTGATCGCCAACATAACCGGCTTTAACAGGCCGTATTCGGCCCGGCTACCGGTCACCACGCAAATCTTTCTTCTCTGTTTCATGTTGTCAACAATTCCGCCTGCCAAATGATCAACTTTTTCCCGTCTTTTTCAAGGTAAGCGCCCTTGTACGGTTTCGAAAGGGCTTTGATCTTAGCGTAAATATCGTTGAGACTTTCTTTTTCCAAATCGATCCTGTTGTCAGCCAATTTCGGTTTTTTGAAAACCACCGCTTCCCTTCCATCTTGGGGGGTTCGCGACGCCTGGCCGGCGATAATTAACGGCAAATATTGCCTGATAATCTTTTTACCGGCTCTGATCACTTTTTTATAAACAGTCGCCGCATCATCAACCTCACCAATCTTGAATTTTTCTTGAGCGATAATATCGCCGTCATCAAGCCCGGTCCCGGGATAAAACATGGTCAGCCCTGACTCCCTGACGCCTGTCAGGATGGAATTAATGATCGGCGCCGGGCCCCGGCCAAAAGGGAGCAGCGTCGGATGAAAACCAATCACGCCTCGCGGCGGTATTTTCAGCACTTCGCCGTCAACGACCTGGCGCCAGCCGCACATCACGACCAGATCAGGCGCCAATTCTTTAAGCAGCGCTTTTTCTTTGTTGATCTCGGAAACTTGATGGACTTTAACGCCAAAATTTTGCCAGCTTTTGGCCGGTACACCGTCATACATGATCGTGGCCGCGGTCTGGTCAAGGGTGATGACCGCGTTTAGGTCAAAGCCTTTGACCTTAATCGCTTCTTTCAACAACTCCAAACCCAGTTTATTGGCTGACAACCAGACAGTTTTCATTTTCCTATCTCTGGATCTCCCTGATCAGCATAAAGGCCTCGGCATAATCAGCGCAAATCTCCAAGCCCCGCTTCTTGGCCAGCGTGATCAGGCCTTCGGCATTGCGCGGGTGCGGCGGCGCTTTAACCTCCGAGGCATAAATCTCGAAGGCTTTGATCTTTTGCTCGATCTGCCGTTCGATCCCGACCCAAACGTTCGGGACAAAAGCCCGGTTATTCCATTCGGTTTCGGAGAGGGTCTCGTAACATAACAATTTAATGGTCTTCGGCGGCCGGGTCCCAACGGCGCAAGCCCGATAAATCAAAGTATGGTCATAATTAAGATCACCTTCAAAATGGGTATAAACGATCGACGGCTTAACCTGGTCGATCACAACCGCGATCTTATTGTTCAATTCGCCGTGCGGCAGCGTATTGAGCTTGACCGTTGGCTGATCGAGATTAAAACGGCCGGCGATCCCTAATAGCTTGTCCACTTGCGCCTGTTCGACGATCTTCTGCTCGATATAGTCCTTCGACCATTCCGGCTCATAGGCACTAGTCACCAGGCAAACATAAACTTTATCTCCGGCGGCAACATGTTTCAAAACCGTACCGCCGACGCCCAATACTTCGTCATCGGGATGGGCCGCTACCACCAGGACATTTTTCATGTCGCCACCTGCTTCCAATTTAATAACGAATCTTTTCTGATGTTGCGCCGGGCGGTCCGGCCGATCATTTTTGGCAGATCTTTCGGTTTGATCCCGGTTCCCGGCCGTTTGATGGCTAGCAGTTCCCTGGTCAGCTTAGTCCCGCCGGGAATATCGCGGGCGGCAACTAGGCTTTTTCGGGTGACTTTTGCGACCGCCCGCTCTGACCGCCGCGGTTCTTTTTTCCCGTTCCCCAGGGCCGCCTCAACTTGCCGGACCGCCGAAATTAGGGCGGCTAATTCTTTCGGTTCCAGCGAAGCCTGGTGGTCCGGCCCCGGCAGAGTTTTATCGAGCGTAAAGTGTTTCTCGATGATGGCGGCGCCAAGCGCCACAGCCGCCACGGCAATCCCGATCCCTTCGGTATGATCGGAGTAGCCAACCGGGACATTAAACTCTTTGCTCATCGTCGCCATCGCCCGCAGATTGACATCAACCGGCCTGGTCGGGTAATTGGAAGTACAGTGCAGCAAGGCCAATTGATAGCTTCCCGCTGATCTCACGCACTCAACCGCCGACCGGACCTCCGCCAAAGTCGCCATCCCGGTTGAGAGAAGCAACGGTTTTCGATAAGAAGCGATCTGCCGGAGAAAAGGGAGGTTGGTCAAGTCACCGGAACTGATCTTGAAAGCCGACAGACCTAAGCGGTTAAGCAGGTCGGCGCTTTCCAGGTCGAACGGCGTCGAGAGGAACATTATCCCCCGCCGCCGGCAATAGGCGGACAACTTGCGAAAATCAGCGCCGGACAGCTCCAGTTTTTTAAGCATCTCCTGCTGGGAGCCGCCCGCGGTCGTTCTTTTCTGATAACCGGCCTTAGGCGCGGTCATCGTCGCCAGCGCCGCCGCCCGGAAGGTCTGGAACTTAACGGCATCGGCCCCGGCCGCTTTGGCCGTGTCGATCAGTTTTTTGGCCGCGTTAAGGCTCCCGTCATGGTTGACCCCGGCCTCCGCGATGATAAAGACCGGTTGATCGAACCCGATCTTCCGATCGCCGATCTTGATCATTTTGACGCCCGATTTAGCTTTCACTTTTGATCAGTTCTCCGATCGTCTCGGGGTTCACCGCCTCGATTATTTGGCCGTCCCGCAGCTCGATAATGCGGTCCGCGTCCTTAATCGCGCTTTTCCGGTGGGTGACAAAAATGACCGTCTTCCCCTCTTTCCGGACCAGCCGCAAAACCGTCTGCATGACATTTTCTTCCGTCTGGTGATCGAGCGCGCTGGTCGCTTCGTCCAAAAACAAGATTTCGGGATCGCGCAGAACCGCCCGGGCGATGCTGATCCGCTGTCGCTGGCCGCCGGAGATCTTCATCCCGTCGTCCGCCAGGATATAATCCAGGCCGCCCGGCAGGGATTCGGTAAACTCCAGCATGTCCGCCTTGGCCAGCGCTTTTTTGATCGCCCCGTCGTCAAATTCTTTCCGGCCAAAAAGAATGTTGGCGCGGATCGTGTCGTTGAACAAGAAAGTCTCCTGCCCGACGTAGCCGATATGTTCGCTAAGGGAGCGGGCCGAATATGACTGGAGATCTTTCCCTTCCACCAAGATCTTACCGGCGGTAGGGCTTAATAAGCCGGCCAGCAGATCAAGTAAAGTGGTCTTGCCGGAACCTGAAGGGCCGATTATCCCGATAAATTCTCCGCGCGCGATAGAACAATTAAGGCTTTTAACCGCGGGTTTCTTGGAATTAACGTAAGAGAAAGTCAGATCTTTCAAATCAATGCTGGTTGAAAATTTGTCCAGCCGCTCGATCCCATCAAAAGGCTTCCTTTGCTCCGCTTCCTGGATCGCAATATAAGCCGCCTCCGCGTTCGGCAGCATCCCCATCAAGGTCATGCCGTATGTGCTCAATTGCTTTAAAGAAGGCATGATCTTTAAAAGAGAATAAGCAAAAACGCCCAACATCGGAATACTGCCGATGATCCCGCCCTTAGTGCCGGAATAATATAGGACCATGACGCACAAAAAAGAAATGTAAACCAACTCCAGCAGGCTGCTGGGAATGCTGCCGATCAGTGTATCTTTTAGCGCGTATTGATAAAATTTCCTGACCTCTTTGCTGAACAATTCCACCCAATGCCCAACGGCGCCGTGCAATCTGATGCTTTTGATCCCTTTTAAGGCGTTCATGGCGTGGATCGTTTGGTTCGAAGCGCTGATCGCCCGGCCGCTGCCGGTGCCATAGGAGACATTTTGCGCGACACTTTTTGTGATCAAATAATAAACGTAAGAAGTGACCAATAAGATGCCCGTAATCAGCGGGGAAACCACGAAAAGAACAGCCATCATCATAAGTATTTTTAATAATTCCACGAGCATCAGGGGTATTGTGTTAACAACTTTGCTGACGTAGCCAGGGGCGGTTAAAAGACGGAAAGCCAGATCACCCTTTTCGGTGTTCACCAAAAACTGATAATCGGCTGTCAGCAAAGCGGACATCATCTTGATCTGTGTTTCTTGGAAGATATTATTGGCCACAACCCAGGCCAACAATGAATTGCCGTAATTTAAGGCGATTTTAATAATGGTCACGGCCAAGAGAAAAATGATCGTTACGTATAAGGGGGTTAAGGAAGAATGGGCGGTCGCCCAAGCTATCGCGGCATCCACATATTTATTGCTCCCCCCCTCCACCGCAGAAGCCGGCATAATGACCAACAAGACCGGATAGATCGCGACGGCCGAAAGACTCTCAAAAAAAGCGGCAAAAAAGCTCAGGATTGCGACAACCGTCAACACTTTCCATTTCTTGGCCATGAAATATTTTAGGGTCTCTACCGATCTGCCGGTGATTTCCAATTGATTCTCCTAAAAAAATAATTGAGGTTGACGCTAAGCATTTCCGGTCATTTTTTCTTCTCTAATTCCAGGATCACTTTCTTGTAGGCCCGTTTCACTTTTTCCGGCAAGGTCGGGCTTAACACGCGGAGGATCTCCCGGCCCATCACCCGGTATTGCCCGCCGATCTTGGCTACCCGAAGCACTCCCTGCCTGATCAGGCGGCGAAAAGTGGAATCGGAGATCTTTAAAATAGAGATAGTTTCTTGCGGCGTATAGACACTATTTTCATCAACAACCATAATATATTAAGTATAGCAAATAAGCAGAGTTTGTCAAGAGGTCAAATATCTAGTCAAAACTTGTCAATTGGTGTTTTTCGGCCAAAGTTATTAATTCCTTTGCCAGTATTTCCGGAACAGGAATCCCCTTCAAGGAGCGCTCCGCAAAACAGCGCTTTTCCGGATCACCCGGAGCCATGACCGGAAAATTCTTGTCCTTCGCCGGTTCCCGGCGGAGTTCATCCATCATTGTTTTTAGCCGCTTTTTGAAGACTTTCGGCTCCTCAAAAGCATCGATCCTGATCGCCATAAAAAAGTGACCCAGCCGTCGTTTATCACTTAGCGGCGTGCCGAACATCCGGCTGACGTTTTGGCCATAGGGAGCGCCGGTCAAAAGGCCGCAGAGGATCTCGACCATCATGCTCAAGCCGAACCCTTTATACCCGCCGATCGGCAGGAGACTGCTTAGTTTGTTCGGATCAGTTGTCTCGTCACCATTTTCATCCACTCCCCAGCCGGGCGGCATTTGCTTTCCTTGTTCCTTATATTGCTGGACCTTATTGAAGTTTGTTACTGTTGTCGCCATGTCCAGACAAAACGGCTCTTCCCCCTCGCACGGCGCGACCAGGCAGATCGGATTATTCCCCAGGAACGGCCGCAAGCCGCCGTAAGGAAGGACATGGGCGGTCGCGTGGGTAAAACTTAAGCCGATCATCTCTTCCCGGGCCGCCAGGTGGGCATAATAGGCCGCCGCGCCAAAATGGCTGGAATTGTGGACGGCGACCGCGCCGATCCCGTTCGTCCGGGCGATCCCAATCGCTTTCAACATTCCTTCGGCCCCGGCCGCGTGGCCGGGGGCATGATCGCCGTCAAGTTTGCCGGTTGAAGGGGCGGTCAGTTTAAAATCATATTTCGGCTCTCTGTTCAACCGGCCGTGGATAAAGCCTTGCAGATAATGAGGGAACAATCTGATCCCATGAGAATCGACCCCCCGCAAGGAAGCCTGGACTATCCCTTCAACTAAAAACCCGGCAACATCAGCCCGGACATTTTCTTTCGCTAAAATGCTCAAAAACAATTCTTTAATTTTTTTATCGGGAACCAGTCTTTCTTTCATTGGTTTTTCCTTTCCGACCAATTTTTTACCAACTGTTCGGCCAACCGCAACCCTGCCTCATCCCGGACCTCGAGCGGAGCATAGGGGTCATTGACTTCAACAATACCGACCTTTTCTCCCAGGAGCCGCCCTTCTCTTAAAAACAGCGGATGGGTCGCGCAGGCCAGACCTTTGATGCTGATATAGACGGGCTCCTTGAATTTTCTCGGAACAAAACCGGCATCAACCTGCTTCAAACCATCAGCTTCCTTGACCCAACAGGAACCAAATTCCGTTCTGGCCGCGACCACGCTGTCCAACCCCTCTTTAACCAACCGCATGATCAACTGGTCAAGAAACCCTTTGGGACGGAAAGGGAAAGTGACCTCTAAGGTGACAATAATATCCGCCATTATCCCCTTGTTCTCCATGGCCATGACCGCGTGTTGAAAAACGCTTTCGAGGCCCACATGCTCCGCGGAGAGGGAGCTGTCCCTCATAAAGGGGACGCTGGCGCCTAATTTCTTCGCCAGGTCGGCGTGTTCTTCTGAATCGGTGTACACGATTGTCTGTTTGACAAATTGGGACTCTTTAGCGCTGTTAACCGTGTATTCCAGCAATGGCCGGCCTCCCAGTGAAAAACTTTCACCTTTGACCGGGACCAAGGCAACAATATTAAGGTCTTTGAGTTGCAGGTGATTGAAGCGGCGGCCATCCTCGCCATTTAGATTCTCGATGATCTTGACCACGTTGGTACAACGTTCTTTGTTCTGGTTCTGGTGGATCCCATGCCAATGATAGACACTCGCTTCCGGCTCATAGATGATCTTATAGCCGGCTTTGAGGATATCCCTCGCCCAAAGCCGATCTTCAATATTGGAAATCTTCTCATCGAACGGTATTTTTTCCCAGATATCCCGGCGGATCATGCTGTTAGCGTTGTGGAAAAAACTGTCTTTGAGCTGAACCTTCTTGTCCAGACCGAAAACCGTTATCAGGTCGCGCTTATCGGTGTCTGGGGTAAAAGACATCGGCTCCTGCCGCCCGTAAACTCCGGCCACTGTATCGTCGCTAAAGTTGCGGAGGAGGTTCCCCAGCCAGCGGCTGTCGACCGGGATGCAATGGGCGGAGAGGCAGACGATATAGTTGCCGCTCGAATTTTTTATCCCGATATTGATCGCCTTGCCCGGCAGGAAGTCGTCGATCGAGACGATTTTGACCGGGAAGGCCTGGGCTTTTTTAACGGTCTGATCACTGCTCTTATTGTCGACCAGGATCACCTCGAAGTCCTGATAATCCTGCTTGAAGACCGCCTGCAGGCAGGCGCCGATCCATTTTTCCTCGTTATAGGAACGGATAATTATCGAAATATTTTTGTTGTTCATAACAGCCCCTTTTCCTTTAATGATTTTGACAAAACTTCGGAAAAAAGGCAACAACCCAACTCGGTAAAATGCATTTTATCCAAAAAATACTTTTCGTTGAACGGCAATGCTCCATTTAGATCGACAAAGAACGAATGAGGGTGCTTTGCCACAACCAACTTCATTATCACATGCAGTTTCCTCATGTATGCATAATATGGCCCACCCTGGATAATTTCCGGAACGAAAACTACTTTTGCCCCCAATATATTGCCAACGTTACAGATGCCTTCATAACGCATCTCAATAGCCGCTTCATAATCGCGGTTGCAGCGAGCCAAACCTTTTTCTGGGAAGGTCACCTTGTTGCCGTAAACTGAAGTTAGTCCGCCATTCGCCTGCCAGCAGCGCCTTGAGTCGAATACTCCCCGCTTGAAGACCGCGCTTGAGAACTGACCCATCAAATTGGCATAATCAGGAAAAGCCCACTCTTCCGAAGGTTCCCCATTATAAAGCGGCGTCAGGTCATTCTTCGACTGATAGACAATTATAAGATTCGGCTTAAGCAGAGGCGCCCAGCTGATCAGCCTGGTCAAACTTTGGAGCGTATTCCAGCCACCGACACCCGCATTGGCAACAACACAATCATTAGATATTGCCAGCCGGCTTGGCCATGGGCTGTTTAATTCATACAGGCCTGTGCAATAAGTTGTGCTGCCACCAAAGCAATATATTTTCTGTTTTCCGGCGGCCACCGCAAAAGATTTGATGACCGAGTCAGCCTCATCAGTTTTCCTGAACCCTTCGACCGTATGCAGTTTCATTCCCGACCTGTTCTCATAGCCAGGGTTCAAGGCCCAATTTGTCATCGGATGGGGAGCGTAAATATAATGTTTGCCGATACCAGATTGGTCATGGCCGGAATAAACGATCAATTTCTTGAGGTTAGGCGCCCGCAAGAGCCTGATCTCTCTTTTCACGACCGAAACAAACCAACTAAGCCAACGGATAAATGTCTTCATCGACAGCTCCTCCGGTTTCGATCAAAACGTTCTTATCGCTTATTCTCGGCCTGGTTAGCCTGAACGTGTCTTTATCAAAGGGCTCTTTCCAACCGGAAGCAAAGAGCTTATTCCGCTGCTGCCGTGAAATAAGACTGATGATCCCGGCTAAACCCAACCACCAAAGCAAGCCGGCCCTTCCCCATTTAGCATGAACCTGCTCCGCTTTTACCCCCAGGAACGATTTGTTAATCAAATGACAATCCTGCCTTGAATTCACTTTCGATCAATTGCTTTTTCTGCTTTTGTTTGTCTAAAATGAACCGTTCCAAGACCAAATAATCCATCTCGGTGTTCATAAAACAACGCAAAGCATCGATTGGCGCGCCAACGATCGGCTCGCCGCGGACATTAAAAGAGGTATTGACCATAACAGGACACCCGGTCTTTCCCTTAAATGCCTCCAAAAGTCTATGCAAATATGGCCCCCTTTGCCTGTCGACTGTTTGGACCCTAGCCGAACAATCAACATGGGTCACTGCCGGGATTATCGACCTGACTTTGTTTATTGAGCCGATACCGGATCGGTCATTATCATATCCAGGAACCAGCTTTGCCGCAGCCACCTGAGCCGTAATAAGCATATAAGGGCTTTCTGTCTTGATCTCAAACCACTCTGCCGCTTCTTCCGCCAGAACAACCGGGGCAAACGGTCGAAATGATTCCCGGTATTTTATCTTCAAATTCATCTTTTTTTGCATGTCAGGATCGCGCGCGTCGCCGATTATGCTCCGGGCACCCAGCGCCCGCGGTCCAAATTCCATCTTTCCTTGGAAGATGCCGATCACCTTGCCGCCAGCAATTAAATTGCAGAGGCGAGCCGGCAATTCACTTTCGCCGACTTCATCATAAACAAAACCGTGCAGATCAAGAATTTTTTTGATCGTTTCTCCGGAAAAAGCCGGCCCCAAAAATGATCCCTTCTGCGAGTCATTTTTCCCATCGGCCTTTCGTTCTCTGCCAAACAGATTATAATGAGCCAACAGGGCGGCGCCTAGCGCTCCTCCGGCATCGCCGGCAGCGGGCTGTATCCATAGATCCTCAACAATATCAGATTTCAATAATTTACCATTAACAACACAATTCAAGGCAACACCACCAGCCATGGCCACTTTTTTCTGCCCGGTAAGCCTGACCGCCTGCCTGACGATCTTTCCCATTATCTCTTCAACCACTTTTTGAATCGAACTCGCAACATCGGCATCCCGTTCCGTCAGCGGCCCTTCCGGCCGTCTCTCAGGCGCGTTAAACAACCGCTGGAAATTTCGGCTGATCATCCTTCGTCCGGTCATAAAATCAAAATATTCCGTATTCAGCTTTATCGAACCATCATCATTTATCTCAACCAATTTGTCTTTGATCAAATTGGCGTATTTTGGCGTGCCATACGGGGCGAGTCCCATCACCTTATATTCACCGGAGTTCACCTTAAAACCCAGGAATTGGGTAAAGGCACTATAAAGAAGGCCGACGGAATGGGGGAAACGCTGTTCTTTGAGCAGTTCTATCTTAGCCCCTTCGCCCAGGCCAATGCTTGAGCAAGACCATTCACCCATCGCATCTACCACAATGATAGCCGCTTTCTCGAATGGTGACGGGTAAAAGGCCGAAGCAGCATGGCTGAGATGGTGACGGGAAACAAAAATCTCGCCCTTGAAAGCCGGCAGCTTAGTGGCGATGATCTCTTCGAGAAAATATTTCCTGGCCAGGAAATCACGAACTTTCCCCGCATTAGCTTTAACTCTTAACGGTGCGAAAGCGGTCAGCGTTTCAATTAACCGATCCAGTTTAAGTTGTGGTTCATCATAAAAGGCAATTGTATCGATCTCTGCCGCTCCCACGCCTCGTTGTTCAAAACAAAAATTAATGGCGTTCACCGGGAAGGAACTGTCAAATTTAGTTCGGGTAAAGCGCTCTTCCTGGACGGCCGAGATTATTTCACCGTCTTCAACAAGCACCGCCGCTGAATCATGAAAAAACGCCGATATCCCTAGGACTAATGGTTTTTTATTCATCTAAAACCCCTTAATAACGTACGAAGAATTCTTAACCAAACAGGATTACTCCTTCGCCAATCCCTCTCGACTGCTATTAAATAATCCTGGGTTTCTTCTCCCCGGTTGACCTTGCCGGGAGTTTCGCTCGCGAGCTCATCGTTTCTTTTGAATATAGCACGAATAAATTCATCAGCTTTAACCGCGGTCAGGCCATTCCGCTTGGTGAATTCCTTTAATGTCCTCAATTCAAAACAAAAATTATGTTCGAGCTGTAAAAACGACAAGAAATCGTTGCCGCTGACCAGCCATTCGTCGGATATTTTATCAGCCCGCGTTCGGCTCCAATGTTTTACCCCCGGGACTTCAATATAAATGCTGCCGGTCGGAGTGATCAGTTCTTTCGCCTGCTGCAAAGCCAGATCAACATCCGGCATATGCTCAAGACAGTGGGAAAAGATCAGCAGATCGGCCTTCAACGACAGCTTCTGGAGCGATTCGATCCCACCGGATAAAAGCTCCATTCCGGCCGCTCTCCCCGCTCCCAGCCTGTCTTCGTCAAAGTCGCAACCGTAAACCTGACAGCCGGCCTGATGGAAAGGATAAAGATTACAGCCATCGTTGCAGCCAACCTCCATGACGACACCTGTCTTTTTAAAACCTTCGCCCAGCGCGTCTTTTATCCATTGAAATCTTTTCCAGGCATACGCCCCCGGAGCGGTACGATCGGCAAACATCCGGGCAGCGCTCCGCCCGTCATTCTTCAGTTGATTGCAATATTTAGCGTAATAGCGATCTGCCCCCTTATCACTGAA
Organism: Candidatus Margulisiibacteriota bacterium; assembly: GCA_041658645.1. Taxonomy (NCBI): domain Bacteria; kingdom Bacillati; phylum Candidatus Margulisiibacteriota; species Candidatus Margulisiibacteriota bacterium. The sequence goes on along the minus strand of JBAZZV010000007.1, from coordinate 29,856 downwards.
ATAGGCGGAGGAGAAAACTAGCCCGCAGTTGTCGCAGATCACGGTTTCCAGGGGCAAACCGAGCCGGTCTTTTAAAGCGACAACCGTTACTTTTGTTGCTTGACATAAGGGACAGGCGGCAAAAGCCAGCCGTTCGATCTCCCCATTTTTTAGCGCTTCCCCGACCACCCCAGCCGCCGCTCTGGTGATCCGACTTTCCCGGTAGAGCGGACGTCCGTTAGCCTTAAATCGGTTCGACAGCAAGGCGAGTTTCTTTTCAAGCATCCCCAGCAACCTCGTCATAGCGCAGATCATAATTACCAAGTTTTTCTTTACCGACCAGAAGCGCCTCCACCATTTTCAGATCGTCTTCGGTCTTAATAATCAGAGCTGACTCTTTACTAACCGGATAATAACCCATTTTGCCGCAAAACAGGGCATAGCCTTTTTCTTTATATGTCTTTTGAAAAGTCTTATTGCGCCACATCATCACGGAATAAACAAAACGCTGGACCGGTATTAAATCCTGAGTCCTGGCAAATAGACCGTCTTCCTGGAAATTGAGCGGCTGTCCGTCATACAGACAATGCACCTGCTCCTCCCGCACCGTGATCAGACCATCCAGTTTCTTTTCTTGAAAATAACGGACGACAGCACGGACCTCTTCCCCGCTCTGCAGCGGCGAAGTTGAATTAACCCAGACAGTGATGTCGGCCGGATGATGTTCCATAAAATCAAAAACAACATCGTCGGACTTGGCCTCGGAGCTCCCCAACTTTTCCGGGCGGTGGTAAAATTCTACCCCGTACCTTTCAGCAATCCCGGCAAAAACCTCGTTTTCCGAATTCAATATTATTTTATCAAATACACCGGATTTTTTGGCCGCCGCGATCGGGTAATAGATCATCGGTTGCCCGTTGATCAGGGCTAAGTTCTTTTTGGCCAGACGGGTACTCCCCATTCTGGCCGGGATCATCGCGACTATTTTTTCCTTGCCGGTCATAAATTTACCCAGGCTCCATTACGTTTCAGGCTCTGATTGGCCGCTTCGACCACCGCGGTCGAAACCAGCGCTTCCGAGAAAGTCGGCCTTTTCCCTTCCAATTTCTCCGGCGAAGTTTCTCCATCAATAATTCCGCGAACATCGCTTACGAACTGGAGAATACTCTCAACCCCATAACCGCGAAAGGTCGTTTCGCCCTCCCCATTCGCGTAAAAAGCCGAGAAATCAGGATTCGGTTCTTCGATCCCGGCCGCGTCGGTCACCAGACAGATCCCCCGTTTTTTCTGGTCCGCTTCATAGCGCCCTTTTGTCCCGATCACTTTGATCTTCTGATCGGACATCGCCGATGTCCCCTCGGGATCGATCCAATTGACCAGGATCGCGCTGGTGAACCGGCGACCGTTCGAACTTTTCCATTCGATCAAACATTGGATCGAATCGTAAGTATCGACCCCTTTGGCCCGAAGAAAATTCTTCTGGCCGACGGCCATGACCCGTTGCGGCAGAGCCCGGGTGGCGAAATAGATAATATCGACGTAATGGACGCCGAGATATTGGAAAATATTACTCTTGGTCGCCCAGCTTTTAAAGACCCCCAGCGGGATGTTTTTTCGCTGGCTGTATTCGACAATAAAGTAAAGCGGATCGCCGATCTTCCCTGAGCCGATCGCTTCTTTCAGCTTTAAATTCGAACGGTCATAGCGCTTGTGGAACTCGACCGCGCCATAAACATTTTTGGCGCGCTGAAGCTTGACGAGTTCCTTGGCCTCACGCAGCGTCGGAGCGAGCGGTTTAACGACCAGGCAGGGGATACTCCTCCTCAGCAAGTTAGCCGTGATCGCAAAATGGAGATGATCCGGCACCGAAACAATGGCACAATCGGGCCACCAACCGTCCTTGAGCGGCTGCTGGTAAGCCTGTGGGTCCCGGCTCTTCCCTTTTGGAAAACATTCCACATCCAGCCCAAAACCAAAGATCTTCCGTAAGGCGGCGAGTTTTGCTCTTAGCGCTTTGACACTGCCCGCACTTGTCGCCGCGACCTTCACCTCAAGCTCCCAGCCATCCTTTTGAGCCTGAAAAAGAGCGGGCAAGATCGTTCCGTAGCCGGTTGTCCCCCGACCGCAGACGTACATGCCGGCCCCAACGATCAGCACCTTTAAACTTTTATTTTTTTCCATTTTACCGCTCCTATTTTTGTTTTAATAACCAGGCGGGAAAGTCGACCGTCTCGTTCGCGCCAAAACGATGCCGCTGGAATTCCTTTGCCGGCACTTTAAAATCCAGGCCGGCTTCGTCCAGCCGGTCAAAGTATTGCTGGAGCGCTATCCGGTCCGGGACAAAGAGGACCGCTTTTCCGATCTCGCCGCTGAAAGGCTCACCGGGAATGTGGGCGTATCTCCCTTCCCCGCCATAAAGGAGGACTGGGACTTTATTGCTTAAGGCCTCTTCGATCGTAGTCGAGGAAAAACTAACGATCAGGTCGGCCTCCGCCAGGACGTCAAGAAAGGATCTTTCTGTTTCAATTATGACATTATCCGCTGGGGGGAGATAGCGCTTCAACGCTTCGAGCGTCAGCTCGTAATCATTTTGCCGGAACTTGACGATCAGCTTGATCCTTGGCCGCCCCGCAACGGCCGCGGCCAACTCCTGAAGAGCTTTGACGTATTCATCGGCAGTTTCGTAAATATAGCGGCGGTTATGCCGCATCTTAAAGGTCCCGGCGTGAACGACCGTCAGTTGCGACCGTTCAGCTGGGTTCGCTTTTTCAATCCGCCTTCCCCAGAGGGTCGGCTGGATATTTACCAGGCGGTCGGGATCAGCGAGCATTTTAAGAGCCAGCGTCCCGGCATGAGGCGACTGAACTGCCGAATATCGGTAATGTCCGACCAAAATGTTTTTCGCCAGCTGCTCATGCTCTCTAGCCGCGTATTTTTCAGTGTGCAAAACATGTGAGCCATGGCTGATCAGCACAGAGGGGATATTAAATTTTTTCGTTATCTCTCCCAAAGCGCCATAAACTTCCAAGTTCATTTGCGAGATCACGTATGTCGGTCTGATCGCCTCCAGCGCTTTCTCCAAGCCGAAAGCCAGATAATGCACTCCCAGCAGATACGGCGCGAGGTCGGATCTGATCTTTTCCGTTAAGATCCCGGATATATTCACTCCCATATAAGTCAAGACGTCATTATTCTTCCCGAAGAAACCCATAATATTCTCAGAATATTCTTTTGGCGCTTCTTTCTCATACGAACCGATGTTCGCCCGGGCAAACGTCTTAATGGGAAAAATAAAATCGAGCGGATAACCGGTCGCGCGATCTTTGATCTTTCGTTTAACCAAGACGGAAACCAATATCCCCAAGGCCTGGACAACTTCCATCAAGCCCTCGCGCCCGTTATAGAATCCGCCGACCGCCAATCCGTTTTCCTCCTTGCGCAGATCGTCACAGACACGGTCAAGGTTATATTTAAAACTTGGCACCAACAGGGTCCTTCTCCTTTTTAGGAGCGCGGCCGCCAATTTCAGCACTTGCGAACTAACCCAATTGCAGGCCAAATTGAATCGACTTTGGCCAAACTTTTCAGCCATAGGTTGGACTGTCCAGGGCGACAGTTTTAGCGGCACAAAGCCGATCGCTCTCATAGTACACATTTTTTCCGCTAGCCGTCCCAGATAAAGCTGGTTGTCTTCGACCCAGGGGGAAAGAGTCACTTCCGATTTATGTTTGAAAGCCGCAATTTGTGAATAGCTATTTTGGGCTAAACACTTATCTAATAATTCGATATTCCAAAGGAGGTGCCGCCAGATCAGAACCAGATAGTAAAAACTGGCATTAACAAACCAATCTTCTGGTCGCCTCCCCTTGCTTTTGTCTAGCTCTCCCCTTAGGGACGACTCGATCTCAGCGCACTTTTCCATCACCAGTTGAAAGGAAGCCGTGTCAATAATATCCGATGTATCAAGACTGATAATATTATTCTGCGCCAAAAATGACCTGATATTCGGGTTAAGCGCCAAGACCGACCAATCGTTCAGTTCAAGCTCCCGGAGCGCCTGTTTTGCTTCGTTCATATCCTCGATGATCAATAATTGGTTTTTATTCACGGTTTGATAAACTCCAATTTTTTGGCAATATCTTCGACTAGCCCATGAACTGGAAAGGCCAAACACTTTTCATAGGCTGGGTTCAAAGGATCGCCGGACCAATTAAAATGATAAAGACTGGTCTCGACCCCATGTTCCGAAAGCAGAACGGCCTGCTTCCCTTTGATGACCGGTTCTGGAGCCCCTCTTAACAAAGGAGCAATGCCAGGCCCGGCACCAGCTTCCACCGCCCTTTTCATCCAAACCGGCCACTCACTGCTCAGCGGAGATTTTAATAATGCCGCTAGATTGCGCTGACGAGCGGCAAGTTCGATCTTGACCGCGGCCGTAACGTCATTCTCGGACAACCATTTTGTGAGATGAGGATCAAGCGCCTTGACCTGGCTTTTAAGGATCGTGTTAATTTGACCGTAAGGATCTTCGCCCACTAAACCTTGTTTTACCAAGGCAGCCATGAGCTTGACCGAGCCCTCTTCGGGCTCAAAAGCCAGTGGTCGATCGTTCACGGTCGCCAGCCCTCCCCCAGTAACACCAAGCAATTTCGACAAGCTTAGTACCCGGATAATAGTTTTAAAGTTTTTGGCCGCATTGAGCTTGTCCGCAAAATAATGAGCCGAGTCAACCATGTCTTTGATGAAGACCGCGCCGGTAAAACGGGCTTCCAATTCCCCCAATACCCCCGCCGACAACGGCCACCCCCATTGTTCATACACCAAAACACCAGCACATTTGATCTCCCCGGCGATCACCTCGTTAATGGGAATAGGCATGGCATACGCCCCCACCGCGTTGATCACGCATTGGGAGCTCCACTCCGGGATGGCAACGCGATCGCCGCGGTCAAGCCCCGCTTCAGTGAGCGCTTGGCTAAGCGCCTGCCGGCCGCTGGGAAAAATATTCCTAAGCGGGAAATTTCCCAGTCCCGGATTTTGTACGGCCATATCTCTCCACAATTTGATCATAATATGGCCTTTGCCTGCTCAAAAAATTCTTGGCGGCTAACCGGCCAGGCGACTTCCGCCTGGAACTTTCTGATCGGCAGACGACCTTTGTTTAGGAATTCGCGGTTATCATCAACGATCATCTTGAACGACCTTAAGCCGGCCGACGCTTCATAAAAAATAATCCCCGCCGCGGCCAATTCACGGTCGATCTCCTTCCCGCGCACGGTAGCCTGCAGGCATTCCCATTCATTATGGAAAACCAAAGTTGGCACTCCCGCCTGGACAGATTCAGCAAAACCAGTACTCACCGTATCCCACAAAACCAGATCAACCATGGCAAACAGCTCATGCGGTTTTTGACTGACAATCCCAACACTCCCGGCTTTCAGTTCATCGGCAAACACTTCCTTGATCGGGTCATTAGCGTAGGTTCCGGGAAAAGGCTTGTACAAAACCCTTAGTCCCGGATACAGTCGCTTTAACTCTTTAAGATATTGGAGCACCTGCAAGCGGTGAACCCGGTTTTTTTCAGGGGAAATTTCTTCGAGATCGGTCATAAAATCCATCAGCGGTCCGGAGGGATAAAAAAGAGTAAGCTCCTGCCCGTTGATCACCGGCTTATTCCATTTCGGGATTGCGGTTAGGTATGTGCTGCCGAAACTAATCGTTTTTAACCTCGGAAGAAGGACCTCGCCTTTAAGCCAGTCACTATCATTCTTCCCCCAGGCGAAATAATAATCAAGAAAAGCCAACTCATTGGCCGCTTGTTTGCGGGAACTGATCATGTTTGATGCTCCGTGCTGATGGCCGATCAACAAGGCTTTCTTTCGCTTGGCCAGCAAGGCAAAGATCTTAAAATTGTCATTACGATAATAACCGGTTGCGGAGTGGACCTGTTTTATATCCCAGCCGATTAGGAGCCGCGAATAATAAGCTAACGTCTCAGGCAGGCCTTCAACCACCGCCACCGGCAGAGCCCGATCAACAAAATCGGCAAAGAGAATGGCTAATGAATCACGGGTTGAATTATTAAGATTCGGCAAGATATTATTGATCCATGCGATAAATACTTTCTCAAAGACGTCACGCATATTGAACCGAAGGGTCAAATTGATCGTCACGGAAGGTAGCTGATAATTAAAAATCATCATCTCCCGATCTTCAAGCAGATATTTCATCTTTTCCGTCTTATCAGCGAGCTTGCGCGGTTTGCTTCTTCTGATCCTGGCAAGCTCAGATCGATCAAGAAAACGCCTGATGATCTTTTTGGGGTTAAAAAGCTCGCCAACACTCCACCGGTTGAACAATTTCGCCTTGGCGCTCGAGCCTGTCCGGGCGATTGCTTCCCCGCGAAGTGCCTTGGCCAGCCGGCCAAGCAACTGCCGGTTGATATCCTGATCGTAGTAATATCTTTCAAGAGAAATAAAGCTGTTCAAGTAATAGTATCGATCAGCGGAAATATTCACAGTTTCACCACTCTCGTTGTTCTTTTCGCTCACTACCGTCCGCAGAAGTCTCTCCACGAAGAAATTGCAGGCCACATGGACCGGAAAACGGTAGAGCAAACGAAATTCTTCGCCGGCCAGGTCACCGGACGTCACGATTCTGGCCGCATAGAGTTCGGTCAGCAATTCGTCAACCAAGCGGCCAGTTTGGCTGGCTATTTCGCGCTGGTCATATTCACCGGTCCAGTCCGACCTATTGTAATCTAGCAAAGGCCTCTGCATACCCGTATTTATTCTCCTTGCCTCTTTGCCGGCAATTATCAACCACCGCTCTGAGCGAGAGCGGGCTGGGAAACTCTTTGAGTTCTTCCTTATAAGTTCTGATGGCCGCTTTTTTACTTTGGATATAAGAAGAGATATTAACAACATTGTCTGGCTTGAATTTATTAATTTCAATCGGCGGCAAACAATCCATGTTCCCAGGGATCTCAAAACAAAACACCGCTCTTTTTTTTACCGGCTCCTTACTTGGTCTGAAAGCGGTCAGGACAGCCTCGCAACAAACCCGATGGTCACGGTTAATATCTCCCCAGTGATGGGTATAAATAATGTCGGGATCTGTCCCGGCCACGATCCGCTCGATCTCCTTAACGATATCCAACAAAGATATGCTGTCAAGCCGCTGATCGGCCAGTCCAAGCGCGTAGCAATTTTTCCTTTTGATCCCCAAGATAGCGGCCGACCGAAAAAGTTCTCTTTTTCTCTTTAAAATGAGCTTAGAGTATTTCTTTATCTCACTCTCTCTGGACACGCCGTGGCGGTAAACTCTCGAAGTCACCCCATCAGCCAGAGCGATGAGCCTAACCTCCGCACCCGCCTGAACGTGTTTGAGGATCGTTCCCCCGCAACCGAAGGCCTCGTCGTCGGGATGAGCAACAACGACCAGAACGTTCTTAGCGCTAAAAAACATCATCCACCCCCCGAATTCATGATTTATCAACCTCACCATCCGCAACCATCATTTTAATCTTTACCCTTGCCTTAACCATATTGCCAACCATCTCGGCCCCGGAAAATTCATATCTCGCCCCTCCCGATTCCAAAAAGGCCGACGGGTATCCGTCAGCATCAAGCATCCGGATATGGTCATAAATACTCGCCAATCCCTTTATTTTCGAAATATCACTTTCCGAAGGCTGGCGTCGCTTAAAATATTTTACGGGCCCTCTTTGCGGTTGTGGCACCGGCCGTTTTTTGATTATATGAGGGATCATTTCATTGAAAATAATTTCTGCCGCCCTAGTGAATATTTCTTGGGCGGTTCCTTTTAACCGCAAATCAGCTTTTAAATAAACGGGCCCTGCATCATAATCCCCAGTTACTCTGAAAGCAGATATTTTAGTTTTATATATTCCCCTCGAAATTAAGTTCTGCAATGGGCTGCCACCTCGGCCAAAGGGCAGATCGGTCATATGAAAGGCAATGCATTCCCATTTTTTATATATCGCTTCCGGTATTTTCCACGACCAATGCGGAAAAAAAATCAATTCTGGATCAACATGATTGATCTTCTGATAGGTTAATTCATCATAGCGACTGATAATCCGCATTGGATCCGCACTCTTTTTGGCAAAAGCGGCGGCCAGCTTGATGTTCCAGGGCTTAACCGTCGCCACAATATAGTTCCTCCTTTTCATCCCTGCATCCTAATGTTAAGAGCTTTCTCGACCTGGCCAACAAACTCAGTGCGCTTGACTGGATAAGCCAGCGCCTCTTGGAATACTTTGACTGCGTTACTCTCAGAACGAGAAATAGCGGACCGGTCATTTATAATTCGTTTAAATGCATTCAAACCAGATTCGATATCGTAAAATACGATCCCTGCTTTTTCTAGTTCACCGTCGACCATCTTACCAAGCGGAAGAGCCTGTTGCTTTTCCCCGTTAGAATGGAAAACCATCGTCGGCACGCCAGCCGCCATTGATTCGGCAAAGCCGGTGCTGATCGTGTCCCAGAGCACCAGATCAACCTGATTGAAATAATGAATCGGCTTATCATAAACAATCTTAACCAGGCCCCGCCCTAATTCTTCAGCAAGGACGTCCTTAATTGGATCTTTGGCAAAGGTACCAGGAAATGGCTTATAAAGAATCTGCGCGGACGGAAATAGCTTTAGTACTGCCCTTAACATCATCAACACCTTTAAACGATGCTGTCGATTCTTTTCCGGTGACGCTCCCTCAAGATCATCCATAAAATCCAACAAAGGGCCGGAAGGATACAAAATGGTAAAAACCGGTGGACTCACGGCCTTCCTTTCCCATTTTTTTATTTCGCCAAGATAAGGACTGCCAAAATTAAATATTTTTAAATTGGCAAGAGGCGCGCCCTTGGCCAGCCAATCGCTATTCTTCACCCCCCACGAAAAAAAATAATCGAGAAAGACCAACTCATTGCTAAAACCACGATGGTCAACAATAAAATTTGTTATCCCATGCTCATAGCCGACCAAAATTGCTTTTTCTCTTTTTGCCAAAACGGCAAATATCTTGAGATTGTCATTGTATTGAAACCCGGTAAAAGAATGTAGTTGCCTGACCGGCCAGTCCTTGAGGAGCACCCGATAATAAGAAAATCTCGGCCGCAAACCCTCGACAAGACTAGTCGGCAAAATATGCTCGGCAAATTCCGCATATATCAGGGCCAGGAATTGTTTTTCTTGATCATGAAGTCCGGATAATATTCCATCAATTTCAATTAAAAATAATTCGGTCAATACGGCGCGAATCTGCCGCCGAGTAATCCGATCGACCTCTTTTACCCGGGGGTTAAAATCAAAGGCAAAAATATGCGAAGCGGGCATGAACATTCTCATCCAATTAGAATAATCACAAATATAAACTGGCTTCATTAATTTCATAAAAATATTGGACCGGAGGCCGAGTAAATATTTTTTCACGTTCCTAAGTTTAAGCAATATGAAACTCGATTGATCGATTTTGACCGTTATTGGCATTATGACGTCTTTGGCCCGCTCTTCCGCGCCAAATACTGAAGCGATCTGATTAAGCAACGTATAATTGACGGAAAAATCATAATAATAACTCTGAACTGCTTCGACCGTATTGTTATAATATTTGTTCTCCTTGGTAGCCGGCGGATAAATCTCTCGGTTCAAATATTGGCGCAACAGCCGCTCGACAAAAATATTGGTGGCTACATGCACCGGAAAACGGATGACCAGCGCTAATTCATCGCGGGTTAAGCCGGAAAATACTTCGATTTTACTCTGGTGCAGCCGGTCGATCACTTGATCGATAAATTTATTCGTTTTTTCAACGATCGCAGGCTGATCATATTTATCCGTCCAATCCACTATCTGCCTCCGATCTGATAATCAAGGGTGAGCTGGTTTAGCTTGGTCGACAATTCTTTCTGCATATATTCTTTGTCAAAATATTTCACTCCCCGATAATATGTGACCGTTTCACCGCCAAACCCACGTTTAAAATTAGAAATGCTAACTTCTTTATCGCTCGGCAAATCGTTGAACTGCGGGCCAAATTGCTGAACGCCGATCTCATAGGTCTTGAAGCCCAGGTTCTTGAGATACTTGATCGTTTCCCACTGAATGACATGGGAAATAGGCACGTCATCTTTAAAATCAGGATCATCACTGGCCGAGGCGTAATAGGCAGCGCTTTTATAGATGCAAACATAAGAAAAGCCGACAAATCGTCCCTCGAAGCTCAGGCCACAAAGCAACCCTTCGCCATCTTTGATCCAGCGATACATCATTTCAAAAGTCTCAACCGGACGGGTCACCCGGCCCGCCGCTTTATGATGCAATAACCGATATTGGTCAAAAATGGTTTTGTCCGCGTTATGGCGATCAATGAAATCCACTTTATAGTGTTTCGATCCGCGGTTAATATCGTACTTATGCCCTTTCCTGACCGCCGCCCAGATATCATCGATGGGCCGGTCAAGCTGAATCAATTCCGTATTAAGAGAATCATCAAGATAGCCGAGTTTGACCAGCCAGTTGAATTTCATCGTGGTCTTCGCCAGCGGACTGGAACGAAAATATATTTTTTTAATCGACCCCCCCCCGGCCAGCTCATCGATTTTTTCAAAAATGTATTTAATTACTTTTTCCCGCCGGCTACCGGACAGGCCATTGGCTAGCGCGGGAAGCGCCCCATATCGACCGCCACCTCTGGCGGCAAAAAGATCTTTTTCACAGAGCAGCGGACAGATGGCGATTAGGCCGGTGTCATCTTTAACAAGGAAAGAGAGGTTGTTCGTCCCAAAATTTTCCTGGCCGTAGACGACACAGTAATCAAGCCATTTTATCGTATGCCAAAACCAAGCATCGTCTGATTGGCAACAAAAGTTGTCCCAGTCAGTCCGGTTGTTTTCAGTCAACGGCACTACTTGCATTCCGGCCTCGATTTTAATTCAAAAAAAACACTGCCAATGGTGCGGACAGCCACGCCAGAGCTGAATTGGGGGGAATATTCCACGGTTTTACCATGATTAATGTCCAACCACCATTTAACATCATGAAAACCGAATCGATGCCGAAAAAATACCGTGCTGGAAATACGCGGATTTATCTCAAAAGGGAAAAAACCGGCCTTCGTCTTGCGCATCTGGACATTCATCGGCCCGACCAAACGACATAACCTGGCGAGCCTGGTCACTAGCCTGGTGATCCGCGGGTCCTCCGCCAATCGGGCGAATTTCGTCATGCTGCCATAACCAAGCTGACGTTTAAAGGCCATGGAAAGAACCTTTTTCCCATCGGAAAACACGGCAACCGTATATTCCTCGTCCTCCGTTCCAACCAACTCCTGAATGATCGATCTCGGATTTCTCCGGAGATAAAAATCCATCGCCGCCTGGTCCTCGACGCGGACCAAGCCTTTCCCGCCGCAACTATGCCGATCTTTTAGCAACAAGGGAAATGATAAGTTGCCCCGATAATCTTCGGGCAGATAGGTCCGCGGCGCCTTAAAACCATGGGCCTTCAAATATTCGATGGTCAGGTATTTATCCAGGAATTTATCAATAATCTTCCTGTTCAACACCAGGACCTTAACACCTAATTTCTCAAAACGCCTCTTTTCCAGCGAGAAATAATCGATCTCACCTTCAGTCAGCGGAATAATATGGCTAAGATTCAATTCTGCGATAGACCTTAAGATGAACTTTTCGTACCTTTGCCGGTCAGAGACAGAGGGAGCAGTTTTAAAGACATCCAGCAGGGCCCGCCCGGCCGCGTAGCGATCAAGATCGCAACCACAGAGTCGTTCCGCATACTCTGTTTCCAGCAAACAGCCTGTCACCGATTGTCCAATATCACCACCAACCCCGGTCAATAATATTCGGCCCGCTTTATCTATTTTCATCTTGCCCTTTCATCAACACTTGAGACAGATACGGCAATTCCGGGTCGTTTCGGCGCGCTTCCGCCGCGACCGCCCCAACGTCATATTGGGTCAGCCTGAATTCGACCGCCAATCCGGTCGTGTTTAGGATCGCCCAGCTCGCACCCGGCCGGCCGTCACGCGGCTGACCGACCGAACCAGGGTTCAAGAATGTTACGCCCTTGTTTTTTTTCAACAATGGATAATGGGTATGCCCCATGATCACCAGGTCATATTCCCCTTGAGCAACAGACCGATCAAAAACGTTTTCTGGCGCATCTGGATAAATATATTCGTCACGATCAAGCGGTGAACCGTGGCAAAGGATGATTTTTTTTCCCTCGATAACAAGTTCCCGCCGCCAGGGAAGAGCTTGCAACACGTTTATCTGCTCGTTGCTCAACTGTTCCGCCGCTTTCTTCAACGCCGATCCGTACTTGCTATTGTACTTAGCTCTTTGCCGGTCATCCCAAACCGAATGAGCCGCCAGCATCTCGTCATGATTCCCCTGGACCATTTCATAATCAAAATCGGACAAAACCACGAAAACCTCATCGGGATGATAATAATAACCAACCAGATCACCGGCAATAAGTAGCCGATCAATCCCCTCATTCCTGATCTCGTTCAACACCGCCTTCAAGGCCAGACTATTTCCGTGAATATCCCCCAGCACGGCAATTTTCACGCCATCCCCCCACTCTTGATTATTTCTAAAACTTGCTTAAAACTTCGGCCAGCCAACAATTCGGACGACGGCTCAACAATCTGATCGCTCCCCGTCTCCCCCGGCAACCCGATCGGGCTTTGACCAGGCAAAAAAACGGCGCAAATTTCCTTCAGCATGTCGGCGATGGTTACCGGCACTGGGCCAGCCGCAAAATGTGTCCCGATAATTTTACGATCTATCGCGTTAACAATCGTCGCGGCCAGATCATCGACATAAACATAATTACGCTTCGCTTTTCCATCTCCAACCAACGTCGGAAGGTTCCCGAGCATCGCCTGGTCGATCGCCCGGTTCAAAGCAAGATGCCCCGGCCCATTATGACCATAGATCCCAGAGATCCGGAGAATCAGGTGCTCAAGGCCGGCGGCCCGGACCAGCTCTTCCCCCAGCCATTTGCTACGGGCGTAGGCCGTATCTGGAGCGATCCCGGTCGCCTGGTTGATCAACGCCGTTCTCAATCCATGCACAGTTATTGACGAAGCGAAAACAAAATACGCCCCCGTCGCTTTTGCCCAACGAGCCAGTTCGGCCGTTGCCACAACATTGGGAACGAACAAATCGTCCATTATATTTTCAAAATTAACCACCGCCGCCAAATGAACAATAACGTCGGCCTTTGGTAGGCGTGAAATTTTAGCGAAAAAATCGTTATCCGCCAGATCGACAACAAACTCCTCATTTTCACCGGTTGCCACCCGATCAATCGATCTGACATGAAAGCCATGTTTCTTGAGCCGTCGGCTGACCGCTTTCCCGAGAAAACCAGCCGCGCCGGTCACGACAACTGTTCTCTTCATTTCAGATCATGTCCTTCGTAATCCATTGATCCGCCTTAATATCTCTCCGGGCAACCCGACCAATAACCTTGCGCTCGTCTCTCGATTTAATCCCCAAACCCGGTCGTTTGACTGTCAACATTTCCGACGTTATCATCGTTCCGCTTTTTATATCATGAACAGCGTGCAAACTGCGACGAGCCAGGCGAAAATTTTCTCTTTCAGAATCAAGAACAACCTTTTTCCCGTCCCCAAGCAGTAACTCCGTATTCCTGAGATCGGCCACAAATGACCTTAGTTCATCTGGCTCCAGAGAAAATGGGTGATCGGGACCGGTCTGTTTCTTATCCAAGGTGATATGCTTTTCGATCACACAAGCCCCCAGGGCGACCGCGGCAATCGAAGAGATCGGGGTTAAGGTGTGATCAGAAAAGCCAATCGGCAATTTGAACGTTTCTTTTAACGTATTGATTGCGCGTAAATTAATGTCCCGGTAAACGGCCGGATACTGGCTAACACAATGAAGCAGAATAATATCCCGGCTACCCGACCTCCTTAAAACAGTCAACGCTTCCCTAATCAATTTTAAGTCGCTATTGCCGGTCGAGATAATGACTGGTTTGCCAGTCTGACCGATCGCTTTGAGCAATCGGAAATCATCCGTCTCATAGCTGGCAATCTTGAAGAAAGGAACATTCAAGCGATCCAGTTCTTTGACCGCCGCCAGGTCAAAAGGCGATGAGGCAAACAAGACGGCCCGTTCGCGACATCTCCGCCTAAGAACCTTATGCCATTCTCTCGGCATTTCCAGTCTTTTTATCAGCTCGTATGGCCCTTCGCCCGCTCTTGAGCGGCCCTCCATTTCGGAAAGCCGCGGAGTGAATTTTGAATAAAGCGTGTCAGCACTGTAAGTCTGAAATTTGACCGCATCGACCCCAGCCTCAGCCGCAAGATCGATCATCCGCAACGCCGTCTTCAAATCTCGATTATGGTTAGAGCCTATTTCGGCAATGATCAAAACCGGTTCGCCCTGGCCGACCAATCGGCCCCCGATCTTAACTTTATTTTTCATCTCACTCCCGCTCCCCTAAGTAATTTTCTTAATATCACGGAATTCTTCTTGAACGCTTCTAGCGTTTTGTATGACCGCTCCGGTATCTCCAGAGTAATTTTAGCGGACCGTCTTTTTTGAACCATGATCATGAACAGCCTCTTAAGGTCGATATTCCCATCCCCGAGCGCCAGATGCTGATCAAAACAACCAGTCGTATTGGCGTCACAAATATGGATGATCCCGGGCTTTAAGGCTAAATAACGCTCGGCATATTCCAGGTAATCCTGACCAAGAGCGAAAGCCGCTTTGACCGCGTGCGCGACATCAAAGCAAAAACCGACCCCCGCCACCCGCTGGATCTCTCTGATCTCCGCCGGCGTGCTGCCGACCCCCTTGGTCTCGAGCAGGGAAATAAACGGCATATTCTCAACCAACAGCCGATCGTCCTTCAGCGCTTTAAGCTGTTTCGCCGTTTCCCGGCAATCTCCCTTTAAGCCGGGGTGAATGATAATTTCCCGCGCCTTTAATTTATCGGCAAAGGCAACCGCCTCGGCAAGCAACTGATGATTACCTTTTCGTCGATCTTTGTCAGCCAGATTAAGCCCGTACATTTCATGTGGCGCGTGGATCACGTACGGGACATTTAGCCCCAGCCAATTTGAAATTGTTCCCCGAAAACTGCCCGGCACAGCGAAAAGCTCGACGTAATCACAATCACCACGAGCGAAAAGCTCGCCAGCCGTTTTAATCGCGGAAATATTCCTTGAAAACAATTTTAAGCCAACCTGATATCTCATTTTATTTATTTTTGACCGGCATGAAAAACCCAGAGATCTCTCGTCCTAGCCCAAGCTCGCTTAGCGCGCGGTAATAATTATTGGTCTTATCTACCGAGATGGAGTGCATCAGATTCTCGACCGCCACTCTTTCCTTATGGCATGACTTGCCTTTTGTCTTATCCCTAACATAATTCGTGTTCTCATTCATCAACCTTAGATCGATGGGATAATCAGAAATCATATCGACAGTTTTCCAGCCGCTCCGCAGGCAAATATTCCTGAGACCTTCATTATTGAAATAATGAAGATGATCGGGTAAGCAAACCCAAAACTCATCGTCAATATAGCCGTTACGAAGCAGAAACGTCTGGAGGCTGGAAAAATCATTTGGCACTTCGATAACGCACACTCCCTGGTCCGAGATAATTGATCGACAATCCTTAAGCAATTTATAAGGATCAAGCACATGCTCAAGAACATTATCAAGCCAGATCACGTCATATCTGTTCTCCTTGGCTATTATCGCGGATAGATTTTCATAGATATCACCGACAATCAGGTCATCGGCACATTCCGGATTGTTTTTTTTACATCCATATTCGCTGTAATCCAGGCCAACAACCTGCCACCCTTTACTCTTAAAGAATTTGAGTGCCCAACCCTCGCCGCACCCAACATCGAGAAAAGTTTTCTTATTACCGCCCAAATGTTCTTTTATTACCTGATATCTTTGTTCGATCTTATTTTGGAAATATTCGACCTCGGCCCTAGAATAAACGCTTTCATAAGACCCTTTATTTTCCTGAAAATAATTTTCCTTATAATAGTCTGTTAACTTTTCTTTTGAGGGCATATCGATCGCGCTGAAGAAGCCGTATTCGTTTTTCCGAACCTTATCGGTCATCATTCCAACCTCCTAAATCCGGCGTGGCAAACCGGGCCTTTAAGACAAGCTTCAACCCGCTTATCTTTTACCGCTTGGGCAATAAAAGCAAAAGATTCATCCGCCGCTTTAAAATAACCGGCGACATGTTCTGGTTTGTGGGCATAAGACGAATAAAAGGCGTTGCAAGCGAGATACCCCTTATCCAGCATTACCTGGGTGAATAGGGTTTTGAGCGCCAGGTGATTGTCGTAATCAAAGGAAAAATGGCCGAGCGGCGCGATGCCGGATACCGTTACCTTGAGGCCGTGCTTCTGCGCTTTTTCGGCCCAGCCGGCCTGGACTTCTTTACCGGTCTTGACCAGATGTTCCGGGACATTCTTCTCTTTCATCTTCTTTATCGTGGCGATTGCCGCGGTCGGCCCGACCCGCTCCGTCCAATAAGTACTGCTGATAAAAGTCTCCTGGGCGGCGGACATCGCGTCGCCCGTACCGATCACCGCTCCGATCGGAAAACCATTCCCCAACGCCTTGCCAAAGACCGCCAGGTCAGGCTTAAGACCGTATAACAGATGAGCCCCACCAAGATTTAAGCGCCAGCCGGAGCTGACCTCGTCGCAGATCATGACCACACCGGCTTGTTTAGTCGCCTGCCTGATCTCATCAAGAAAGCCGTCTTTTGGCTCGTAATTTCTGATCGTTTCCACCACGACCGCGGCGATCTTACCCTTATGTTTCTCCATCAACGACCGAAAACCTTTGATATCATTGTAAATAAACGGCTTAGCGGTCCCGATGAGACCGCGCGGAACACCTTTAGGAGAAAGCCCAGCTATCAAATGACCGTCCAGCGCTTGGTCATCGGCTAAATTGGCGGAAAGATACCAGTCATGCCAGCCATGATAGCCGCAAAAAAGAATGAGGTCTTTTCCTGTCCTGGCCCTGGCGATCCGAACGGCAACAGCCAACGCTTCTCCGCCGGTTCTCACGTACCTGACCATTCCTGCCCAGGGGTGCAGATCGCACAAAAGCTCGGCCAGTTCGACCTCTTCGGGACAGTTCAACGTCGTCATCGAACCTTTGTCGACCGCCTGTTTGACCGCTTTGTTCACGTCTGGGTCGGCATAGCCAAGAACGCAGGCACCGATACCCATATAGCTCATATCAATATATTTATTACCGTCCAGGTCCCAGACCTCGCACCCTGCGGCCCGCTCATAATAAGCCGGCCAGCGGTCTGGGAGGAACATTTCCGGCCGCTTGGACAGAAGCTGGGTCCCGCCCGGAATGATCTGCTTGGCTTTTTTATATAGATCTTGTGATTTTCCCATAATTTATTTTCTCTCCTTCACAATCTTGTCTTCGCGCAAAGATTTTTGATAACCTTCATTTCTGGTTATATGGGAATTTATCTGCTCAAGCTCCGGATATTTCGCCAAATATTCAAGAATATCATCCATAGAAAATAAATTGTTTTTTTGATAAAGCGCGCTGTAGATCTTGCCGACAAATTCCAGGTCTTCCTGATTATCCAATGTCCAACGCTTCTCCTTAAGGTTCGTCTTATATTCAACTCCCGCCAGCTTAAAAAACGCCGGATTCTTCCTGATATAAGCGGTCACATGTTCGCGTTCCGAAGAAAGTTTCGCCTCTATCCAGGCTTTTTCTAAAGCCGCGGCGCTGAAGACTTCGACATCTTCTCCATCCGGAAAAGTTTCATTGATGGTATTCGAAGTGTAATCAGCTCGATCCTTGATATGCTTGCGCAAAACCGTTTCGATCACCTGTGGGTCCATGAGCGGGCAATCGGCCGTTATCCTGATCACCGTTTTGGCCTTGAACAACTTTGCCGCTTGATAATACCTGTCCAACACATCATCTTCGGACCCGCAATAAACGCTTATCCCCTGCTCCGCGCAAAGCTTAATGATCGGCAGATCGCCTTTCGATACGGTGGTGGCGACTACCACCTCGTTGACCAGGCGGCAGGCCTGGACCCTTCGAATCACGTGCTCCAACACTGTTTTATCTGCAATCTTTATCAGTGCCTTACCCGGCAATCTGGTCGAACCCATTCGCGCTTGAATTATGGCGACTATTTTCATTTATGCGCCAACTTTCTTCCCGGCCCAATTAAACGGCAAAAGAATCTCTTCATTTTGTTCTTTTAACTGGTCTAATTCTGGTAACAGGCCGGCCACTTCCGAGGAGCGACCGGCCGCGAGGATCAGTTCTTTCAAGTTTTCCGGACTATCCACCCCAACAATCACCTGGTCCACCTGATCATTTAAAACAGCATAATTTAAACAGATCGCCTGGATCGATATGTTATTCAGGGAAGCAAGGGAGCGCAGACTGGTTATTTTATCCTTGATAGCATTAAATGACGGGTCAAGCTCTGCCGGATTTTTGAATGCCAATCCCTGTAAAAACACCGACCGGACATGGACCTCGATTCCTTTCCGCTTAAGGGTCGGTAAATAATCTTCGAAACGGCGGTCAAAAATACTATACGGAAACTGAACAAGATCAAAAGGGACTTCATTGGTCAGCAGCTCATCAAGCTCTTTTGGATAATAAAGAGAAAATCCGATCTTGGCGATTTTACCAGAGCGCTTTTGTTCCACAAGCCAATCATAGATAACTGGTTGAAAACGGTAAGTCTCAAAATCATGGAAAATATATCCGTATAAAGAAGTCCGCCCCAACCTCTGAAGTGTTTCCGCCAGATAATTTGGCGCTTCCGCAACCTGGCATTTTGGCAACTTTGAAACCAGTTGAAAATAATTCTTTTTGAAACGTAAATATTCACCAATAACTGTTTCGCTTTCGCCGTAACCATAGGCCGTATCCAAAAGATCAACTCCGGCCGCCGCTGCTTCGTCCAGGATCGCAAATACCTCTTCTCGCGGAACTTTACCCCGTTGGTTGTTGACGCCGTAATCCAATCCGAATTGAACCGTCCCCAAAGTAAGCTTGTTCATGGCAAACCTGCTTCCGAAATAACTTGTTTAAATGTGTCGATCACATAAGTGACATCTTCATCGTTCATTTTAGGGAATAGCGGCAAAGTGATGGCTCCGTGATAATAAGCTTCCGCGTTGGGGCATAAGCCGGGCTGATAGCCCAGCTGGCGATAATAAGGCTGAAGATAGACCGGAAAATAATGAACATTAACTCCAATTCCTTTACTCCTAAGTTGTTCGAATATCTCTTTCCTCTTGTCCGAAACAACGACCGGATAGATATGCCAGGCAGAAGCTCGCCCTGGTTTAACTTTAATGGTCTTGACACCAGCCAAGCCGGCCAAGGCCCGCTCGTATTGAATAACGATCTCTTGCCGTCGTTTGATAAACTTATCCAGTTTTTCCAGCTGTTTTATCCCCAAAGCTGCCTGGAAGTCGGTCAGGCGGTAATTGAAGCCGAGGTGATGCAGCTCGTAATACCAAGCTCCTTCGTCCGGCCTGGTCAAGACACTCTGTTCGCGCGTAATCCCATGTGTCCGGAACATCATAAGCTTAGTATAAAAGGCCTTGTTATTGGTCAAGACCATGCCGCCTTCCCCGGTAGTGATGTGCTTGACCGCGTGAAAGCTTAAGCAAGTCAGGTCGGAATAAGCGCAAGAACCGATCTTTTTCCCTTCGTACTCCGCCCCGAGAGCATGGGCAGCATCTTCAATTACCGTTAAACCTTTGGCTTTAGCAATCTTGCTAATTTCTTTCAACTCGACAGGATTGCCGGAAAAATGGACAGGAATAATTGCTTTCGTTTTAGAATTGATCGCCGCGGTGATCTTTTCAGCCGAGATATTGGCCGTTTCCCACTCGACATCGGCAAAGACCGGCTTGCCGCCGCAATAGAGAACACAATTGGCGGAAGCGACAAAAGTGATCGGGGAAGTGATGACTTCGTCGCCGGCAGAGATCCCTGCCGCGAAACAGGCGGCATGCAGCGCGGAGGTGCCGGAGTTCATGGCTACGGCGTATTTAGCCCCACAGTAGGCGGCGACCTTCTCTTCAAAGTCTTTAACCTTCGGCCCCTGGGTCAGCCAAGGAGACCGCAACGCCGCTGCCACCGCGTCTATGTCGGCCTCATCGATCCATTGCGTTGCGTAAGGGACTGATCTCAAAGTTAATTCTCCTTGATCATTGCCTGGAGCTCGGGGATAGACAACCATTGTTCGTTGGTATCACTGCTGTAGGAAAATCCGTCGGCCACGTCTTTCCCTTCGGCATGATTTGCCCGGCTCCACCAGTTGAAAGCCGGTTGCAGGACGTAACAGTCGCTCAATTCTTTGGTCAGTCTGGCATCATCGGCCGAGATCATCACTTCATGGAGCTTTTCTCCCGGACGTATGCCAACGATCTCGGTTTTGCAGTGAGGCGCGATCGCTTGCGCCAGATCGGTGATCTTCATGCTCGGGATCTTGGGAACAAATAGTTCCCCGCCGTGCATCCTCTCAAATGCTTTGATCACAAATCTGACCCCCTGTTCCAGGGTGATCCAAAAACGGGTCATCCGCTCGTCAGTAATGGGCAATGACCCCGCTTTCATCTTCTCCTTAAAGAACGGCACGACACTGCCCCGGCTGCCGACAACATTCCCGTACCTGACCACGGCAAATTTGGTGCCAGTCCCGCCGGAATATGAATTAGCGGCAACAAAGAGCTTGTCTGAGCACAGCTTGGTGGCTCCGTAAAGATTGATCGGATTACACGCCTTGTCAGTAGAGAGCGCCACCACTTTTTTTACATTACAGGCGATCGCCGCGTCAATGATATTCATCGCCCCGTCAATATTTGTTTTGATCGCTTCCGACGGATTATACTCCATGGCCGGGACCTGCTTCAGGGCGGCCGCGTGGACGACATAATCAACCTCATGGAACGCCCTCATCAACCGCTCCTTATCCCTAACATCCCCGATGAAAAACCGGATTGTTTCCTGGCCCGCGAACTGCTGGGCCATTTCAAATTGTTTCAGCTCGTCGCGGCTAAAAACTATGACCTTTTTCGGCCGGTATTCGTCAAGCACTGTCTTGACGAATTTCTTACCGAAAGAACCGGTCCCCCCCGTTATCAGGATCGTTTTATTATTAAACATGCTGTTTCTCCTTTGCGTACTCTGTCTGGAACCAAGCGACAAATTCCTTCAAGCCGGCTTCGATATCGGTCTTTGGCCGATAATTGAGCTTTTTCTTGGCCGAACTGATATCCGCCCAGGTTTCTATCGGATCACCCGGTTGCAAGGGCATCATCGTCAATTTCGCTTTTTTCCCCAACAATTTTTCCAAACAGCTTATGAAAGACAGTAATTCAACGGTCTTATCATTACCTAAATTAAATATTTCATATTTAGCGTTATAAACCAGGCTGGCTTTCACGCCCGCCACAATGTCATCAATATAAGTAAAATTCCTGGTCATCTTACCCTGATTGTAGACGTCAATCGGCTGGCCGTCTAAGATCGCTTTAGTAAAACTGAAATAGGCCATGTCCGGCCTCCCCCATGGGCCATAAACCGTAAAAAACCGCAAACCAATAACCTGGATGCCGTAAAGATGGCTGTAAACGTGGGCCACCAGCTCATTCGACCGCTTGGTTGCCGCGTATAGCGAGATAGGATTATCCACCCGATCGTCCACAGAAAACGGCAGTTTAGTATTCCCGCCATAGACCGAAGAGGAAGAAGCAAAAACAAATTGTTTAATGCCGAATTGCCTGGCACCTTCAATGATATTCAAGAAACCTTCATTATTTGATTTTTGATAAGCAAAGGGGTTGGTCAAGGAATAACGGACCCCCGGCTGGGCCGCCAGGTGGCAGATCCGATCTATTTTTTCGGTACGGAATAATTTGGTCAGCCCTTCGTAATCGCACAAGTCAAGACGATAGAAATTATAGCCTGATTTATTTTGTAAAATGGCGTTCCTGGCCAATTTGAGGCCGACATCATAATAGTCATTCAGATCATCAAGGCCGACAACTTCATCACCTTGGGCCAGGAGGGCGGCTGAAACATGAAAACCAATAAATCCGGCCGAACCGGTAACCAAGGTTTTCATCTTAATTAAATTTTCTCTCTTTTTTGTACCAGTCAATTGTTTTTTTCAGGCCAACCTCAAAGGAGGTCCCGGCCCTAAAGCCGAATTCTTTTTCCGCCCGGGAAATATCGAGCCGGCGCCGCGGTTGGCCGTCGGGCTTAGCCGCGTCCCAGACTATTTTGCCTTGAAAGCCGGTCAGCAGAACGATCTGCGCGGCCAGGTCCTTGATCGAGATCTCAAAACCGGCGCCCAGGTTTACCGGCTCCGGTTTATTATATAATTCAGCGGCCAGCAAAATACCCTCGGCGGCGTCTTCAACGTAAAAGAACTCCCGAGTCGCCTGCCCTGTCCCCCAAACTATCAGCTCCTGCTCACCCCGCTCCTTTGCTTCCAAGCATTTTCTGATCAGCGCTGGAATGACATGCGAGGAATTAAGGTCGAAATTATCTCCCGGCCCATAGAGATTGACCGGCAGAAGAAAGATCGAGTTAAAACCGTATTGCTGGCGATAGGCCTGCGATTGGACCAGCAGCATCTTTTTTGCCAGGCCGTAGGGAGCGTTGGTCTCTTCAGGATAACCGTTCCAGAGATCCTCCTCCTTGAAGGGGACCGGAGTGAATTTCGGATAAGCGCAGATCGTCCCGATCGCCACAAATTTCTTCAGCCCGAATTGCCTGCCCTGCTCGATAAGCTGAACGCCCATCATCAGATTTTCATAAAAAAACTTCCCGGGATTTTCCCGGTTGGCCCCGATCCCCCCGACCACCGCCGCCAAATGAATAACAATATCCGGCTGGGCGTCGCGATACAGCCTTTTGACATCGGCCATCTCGACCAGATTGTAATTTTCTATCTGCGGAATGAATATTTCACGGCAGCCCAGCTCTTTAAGCTTGGCAACGACAAATGAACCTAAAAAACCCGCCCCACCGGTAACGGTCACTCGCTTCTCTTTCCAGAAAGTCATTCTCTATCCCACCGTCAACTTATTATTCGTCCAATTGATCCCTTTAGCGGCCAAGATATTTTTACCTTCACCGGGCGATTTCTGGCCCAGCATTTCCAAATCAGCGTCAACCATGATCTTGACCAGTTCATTGAACCTGACTTTCGGCTCCCACCCCAGGATTTTCCTGGCCCGGGAGATATCCGCCTGGAGAAAATCGACCTCGGTCGGACGAAAATATTTTGGATCGATCTCCACGTGCTCTTGCCAGTCCAGCCCGGCGTAAGAAAACGCCGCGCTGACGAATTCTTCAATGGAGTGGCTTTCGCCCGTACCGATCACATAATCATTAGGCTTATCCTGCTGCAGGATCAACCACTGGCATTCGACATACTCGGGCGCGTAGCCCCAATCGCGCCTGGCCAAGAGATTTCCCAGAAAAAGCTTGTTCTGCCGGCCGGCTTTAATCTCTGCCACCGCGCGGGTGATCTTGCGGGTCACAAAGGTCTCACCGCGGCGCGGGCTTTCGTGGTTGAACAATATCCCGTTGCAGGCAAATAGATTGTACCCTTCTCGATAATTGGTGACCATCCAATAGGCGTAAACCTTGGCGGCGGCATAAGGGCTGCGGGGCTGGAAAGGAGTCGCTTCATTTTGCGGCGCTGGAGCGGCCCCGAACATTTCCGAGCTCGAAGCCTGGTATAACCTGGTTTTGATCCCGCTGCGCCTGATCGCCTCCAGCAGACGCGTTGTCCCTAAGCCGGTGATGTCGCCCGTATATTCCGGCGTGTCAAAACTCACCCTAACGTGGCTCTGCGCGCCCAGATGATAGATCTCATCCGGCCGGATATTGTAAATAAGATCCGTGAATTGTCCGGAATCGGAAAGATCGCCGTAATGCAGAAAGAAATTCGCGCCAATACTATGCGGATCGATGTAAATATGGTCGATGCGGTGAGTATTAAATGTGCTGGCCCGGCGGATCAAGCCGTGAACTTCATAACCTTTGGAAAGCAATAATTCGGCGATGTAGGAGCCATCCTGACCGGTAATCCCGGTGATCAGAGCTTTTTTCATTAGTATTCATTCACCTCGGGTAAAGCATAACAAGATTATACCATTTAGGCATTAATTGTCAAGAAGAGAATTAACTAGTCATCACTAGTCAACTCTATTTAAACGCTTCGATCAAATAATCCAGGAAAAACGCTAAAAACATCGAGCCAAAAAGTCCGATAGAGAAGCCGGCAATAAACGAGAATATCCTCCGCTTCGGGATCGGCTTGTTAGGGACATCCGCCCGGTCGATCACGCTGAACGCATCGATTTCTTTCGCTTCCTCAAGTTTGGCCAGCTCAAACTCACTTTTCAACATTGAGTAAGTCGAAACAAGGATATCATATTCCATCCTCAATCGTCTTGCTTCGACGCCCAAAGCCGACAAATTATCCGGGGCCAAAAGAGAGAATTTTTTTATTTTTTGTTCGGAGCTTTTCAGGTCCGCGGCAACCCTGGGGATCTGGCTTTCCAAATACGCCCTTTTTTTCCTGGCTTCCGTAAAATTCATTTTTCGCCAGTACTTTTCCGCCGCCGCCGCATAGTCATTGGCAATATCGGCGGCCAAAACCGGATCATTATTTATGATCTTGATCTCTATTAATTCGCCTTTGGATATCTTTGGCATCGCCTGAACTGCAGTAATCTGGTCCTGTCTTGATATGCCCGACAGCGCCCACCCCTTTATCCGCTTAGTTAAATTAAGATCATCCAAAACAATTTCGGCAACCGCACGAGATGAAATAATACTTAAAAATGAATTAGACCCATTTAATTGAATTCCAAATAGCCCTGCGGGGACCATCCCCGGAATTTGGGAATTGTTTTGCCCCTTTAGAAGCAGAACAGCTTTGGCTTCATATATTTTTTTTTGCGAAAGTGACGGCCAACCAACAAGAAAAGTCATAATTATCGACGCCAGCACGATAAAAACCTTCCATCTCCAAATAACCGCGACGTAATCCTTCAAGTCAATCTCATCACCCATATGATCCTCCAATATATTCTTATTTCGAGAAAACAGTCTTATATAGCGCGATCGTCGTAAAGACCAAGGAAGTAAAGCTGGTAAAGTCCGAGAAATAAAAGAACTGCGCCGGAACATTTATGACATCACCAGGCATGACTTCAATGTCCTTTTCTGATCGGCCATTAAATATAATATCAGAGCCATCCGCGCCGACCTGCTTATCGCCGCGAGTTATGGTCGAAGCGGAGAAATTAGCCTGCGCTGTCGGACCGCCGGCAAAACTTATATAATCCGAGAATTTTTTCCCGGACAAATATTCGAACCGGCCGCTCCTCTGGACCTGGCCGTAAACGTAGACGAATTTTTTTTCGCCGAGATACAACGGTTTATCGTCTGATCCGCTGAGATATATTTGTACTTTCCTCGGCTGGACCAAACGAAACGAGAAAGTGAATTTTTCCTTATAAACTTCCTTTATTTTCTGATCGATCAGCTTTTTCCCCTCAGGGATGGTCAAGCCCAAGAGTTCGATCTCCCCTACTTTCGGGATAAATATCTTCCCATCCGGCCCGACAACCAGAAGATAGTCCAAGGACATGTCATTCTCACCAATGATCAGATTGGCCGCCACCTGGTCGCCCGGGCCCAATTTGTACTCATTTTCAATGATATTATCACTGACAATGTAGCCCGTATCACTGGCTGTAGCTTGGGCCAAAACGGCGGTAGGCAAATTAAGGACAAAGATCATCAGCATCCCCCAAACAAGCTTCTTCAGCATATATTTATTCTCCTCTTATTTTTCTCTAGTTAGAACTAAGTAAATATTTACTATTATATCATTTAAGTCTTGGGACTGACAAACATCGACAGGCCAGCGGCCCAGCCTATGGTCACCCTACTCCGATACCGTAATAATTAAAACCGGCCGACTGCAGGAGCTTGGGGTCAAAAACATTCCGGCCATCGATGATCACCGGCCGATTCATCATTTGTTTCAACTTTTTAAAATCTACTTCACGGAACTCGTTCCATTCAGTCACAATGATCACCGCGTCGCAATCTTTGGCCGCGTCATAAGAGCTCCGGCCGTATATTAATTCCGGAAATATTTTTTTAACCTTGCCGCTGGCCATTGGATCATAAAGCCGCAAAACCGCCCCTTCAGCCATAAGCTTCTCAATGATATAAAGCGCCGGGGCATCGCGCAGGTCATCGGTCAGCGGTTTGAAGGCCAACCCCCAGATAGCTATCTTTTTTCCTTTCACACCGCCTAAGATGTTCTTTATCTTGAGGACAAATCTTTCCCGCTGGGCCTGATTAACAGCGGCGACATTTTTAATGAGCTTAGTCTCATAATCATGTTTTTGAGCCATATTGACCAACGCCGAAATATCTTTCGGCAAACAGGACCCGCCGTAACCCAGGCCGGCTTTCAGGTAATCATGGCCGATCCGATGGTCATGGCCCATTCCTTCCGCCACCCGCCTGATATCAGCCCCAACGCATTCACAGACATTGGCAATCTCATTAATGAACGAAACCCTAGTCGCCAGAAAAACGTTTGAAGCGTATTTAACCAATTCAGAACTACGGGAATCCATAAAAATGACCCTGGCATTTAAAGGACGATAAAGCTCGGACATTATGTTAGAAGATCTGTTGTGGCTCGAACCAATAACTACCCGGTCGGGATGGAGAAAGTCAAAAACCGCTTTCCCCTCACGCAGAAATTCAGGGTTAGAAACTACCTCAAAATTTTTCCGGCTTAATCCAGCCTTGATCATTAGCTTTTCAACCATTTCCGAGGTTCCGACCGGCACAGTGCTTTTCACGACAACAACTCTAAAATCAGATCTCTTCGATTTTAAAATATTAGCCACTTTCCGGCTGACCTCAATTATCGCGGAGAGATCCGCTTCTCCATTAGGCAGCGGAGGGGTTCCAACAGTAATGAAGACCACACTAGCTGAAGTAATTGATTTCGCAAGCTCATGAGTAAAGAACAGCCTGTTGGCCGCCACATTCTTCAGGATGAGCTCTCTCAACCCCAACTCAAAAAAATCCACCACCCCGTTCTTGAGATTAGCTATTTTTTTCCGATCAATATCAACGCAGGAAACTTCGTTGCCAAAATCCGCCAGGCAGGCCCCGGTAACTAAACCAACATAGCCGGTCCCGATCACACATACTTTCATGAGTGCCCGCTCTTTCGATAGGTTCTAACCACCCACTGGATTTTCATTTCATTCACTTCTCCTTGGCCGCCTTTCTTTTGCCAGTTTAGGTTTAACCATCCGCAGTATCTCTTCCCCCAAGATCCTGTACTGCCCCCCAACCTTGCGCGCTTGCAGCACGCCCCTTTTGATTAATCGTAAAAACGTAGAGCGCGATATTTTGAGGAGAGATTCCGTCTCTTCAGGCGTGTAGATAGCGTGCTCAAGAACTTCCATGCAGGCTCATTTTAACATAAAGTGTCAAAAGGTGTCAAGACGAACCAGTGGCTATAGCGCCCTCATCCGATGCGTTAAAGTTTCGTACCTTCTCCCAGGGGGAGAAGGTGTCTTGCTAAAGCAGCTTTGCTTAGCACCCTCTCCCAAAGGGAGAGGGTGAGAGTCCTCAACGTTAGCGGGTGAGGGCTGAGACATGCTTCGCGATTGCCAAACAAGCGGTTAATCCCGGCGACTCGATGCCGATCAGGTTGATCAGGCCCGGCAAACCAAGCCGCGATTCTTCTCTGATGACAAAATCACGTACCCCCTCACTTGGACCCTGCAATTTTGGCCTGATGCCAGCTTGATCTGGAGCTAGATCTTCTTCCCTAACCTGAGGGAATAATTTAACCACCGACTCCCAGAAAGCACGGCGGTGGGCTGGGTCGACCGTATAATCAAGCTTATCGACATATTGGACGCTCGGGCCGAACTTGAGGCCGCCCGCCAGGTCAACGACCGAATGGACCCCCAACCCGGTCACGTCATGTTCCGGCACCGGATAAACCAAATGTTTGATAAATGGCGGCTTAGTGTAAGCAAAATACTCCCCTTTGCAAAAATGAAGACGATATTTTTCTTTAATAATATCGATCCCAGCCATAGCCGCGAGCTGGTCGGCGTACAATCCGGACGAGTTAATGAGGATTTCTGTTTTCAGCGAAGGTTCGCCGTTTATACTTAGCAAATAGCCGTCCGGTTGACGGCTAACGGCTGTCAGCTGTGAACCATAAGCCAGTAAACAGCCGTTCTCCTGCGCTTCCTGCTCGAGCGCCTTCATTAACTGATGCGAATCAATGATCCCGGTATTAGGCGAATAAAGCGCCTTGACTCCCTTGACCCCTGGTTCAAACTTGGCTAACTCCGTTCCCATCATATACCTCAACCCCCTCACCCAGTTAAGCTCCCCCTGCTTCATCAACCCCTCAAGCTGTTTAACTTCGCCGTCATTAATCGCGACAATTATCTTCCCCAGTCGTTTATGCGGGATATCATGCTCCTGGCAATATTTGTAGAGAAGTTTGCTCCCTTCAACACACAATTTCGCTTTGAGTGACCCTTTGGGATAATAAATACCGGCGTGGATAACCTCGCTGTTCCGGCTGCTCGCTCCCTGGCCAAAAGAAGTTTCCTTCTCCAGCAAGACAATATCCTGCTGTTTCCTGCTAAGCTCGGCCGCGATCGCCAGCCCGACCACTCCAGCGCCGATTATTGTTATTCTGGTTGTGTCCATGGCCCCCTTAACCCCTTCTGTCACGACTATCGTCGTGACATCTTCCCCTTATTAAGGGGAAGATAATAATGAATCAGCTATTTGATCTGATATTTTATCAACAACCAAGTCTATATCATTTAATATATCATCATTTGTGAAGCGGAGAAAGTTTATTTTCAGTGTTTCGAGGAGTTTCTGTCGCGCCCTATCGTATATAACCTGATCTTTACCTTGGTGATATCCACCATCAACCTCGATCGCCAGTTTTATTTCAGAGCAATAGAAATCAACCACAAAACCCATTATGCTGTATTGCCGACGGAACCGGCATCCCTTGAGCTGCCTTCTCCGTAGCTTTTTCCATAACTCCTGCTCCGCCTCCGTCATATTCGCCCGTAATATTTGCCGCTTCTCCCTGTCCTTTCTTCTGTTATATATCTTCGTCATCACTTATATTATAGCGAAAGTGGGGTGTAAAAGCGCAAGCCATCCCCTTCCCCCTTAATAAGGGGGAAGGGGACCTAGGGGTTAGGGGTAAAAGCGGAGCCTAAAACCTGGCGTAAAGTATCATCAATACCGCGGCCAGCCAGCCAAACATGGTCAGGATAAGCGGCCAGTCGGTCAACATGATCGTCTCCGCGCTCCCGCCTTCATCTTCATTGTAGACCAGGTAGAGAAAGCGGAAGAGGCCAAACAGGACAAAAGGAACAGTCAGAATAAGCCTCTGGGTATTGAACTTTAAAACCGTCTCCGGCGCCAGGGTGTAAAGCGAATAAGTGACGATCACCGCCGCGGTTACGATGGCGATCAACTGGTCAAGAAAAACAGTCCCGTAACCCTTGAGCGAAGCGCGATGCCGGTCCGCCCCTTCCCCCAACAACATCAGCTCGTGCCGCCGCTTGCAGAAAACAATAAAGAGGGCCAACAGTGAAGCGCAGACGAGAAACCAGGGGGACATATCGATATTAATGACTTCGACACCGGCCACCCCGCGCAAGACATA